>CAUZVF010000014.1:0-17158 GCA_963582955.1 Planctomycetota bacterium | reverse complement strand
TGTCACCGGCGGCTTGCCACGCACTGGCTTTCGTCTCGGAAGTTTCGGGCTTCCAAGATGTCATCGTCTCGCGCTGGATGATGCGTTCGGACATGATCGGAATCCGCGATTCTCCCCACGCGAGCGGCAGCCGTCCGAGATTCAATTGGGCCTTCAATTCAGCCGGGTAATCGATCGTGCCGTCCCACCCCGCTTTGATGGGTTCGAGAAATCCGAATTGATACCGAGGACGAACAAACGACATCGGCTGGTAATTCTGAAACAGGTACTGGCTGATGACGTAGTACCGCAACGTCCGAGCGACTCCGTCGGTACTTTTCATCACAGCGCTGCGCGGGTCGTACTGCCACTGGATCAGCCGCGGCGGATTCGCTTTGAATTCCTCGACGACACGGCGCTGTTCTTCGGGCGAGACAATACACATCGCCAATGGATGCCGAGTTGGACTGTGGCGGCGATGGGCGTAATTCGTGATGGCATATTCGAATCCCCAAAGCGTTTCGTCTTCGGCAACGGTTGTTGCAACGAAATCGTCGTACTCAAGATTGTGAATCTCTTCAGGTTCCAGCGAGCGGATCGAGTCAACGCACATCCACGGCGGCCGAAAAGTAACGTACGACATGCGGCACCAAATGGCGACGGCACAGAACGCCAAGACCTGCCAGTTCGTCCAAACGGATCGCAACCCAGCGCGACGCAAAGCTCGCAACAGTTCGTACAAACCGATCGACCCCAACACGACCGTGGGGCAGACGAGTTCCGTCCAATAGTCGGTATACGATCGGCCGACACCTCGATGCATCAGCAAGAAATAGTGGATCACCACGAATGCCAGTAGCCGGCGACGACGGTCACTCATTCGTGACCAAACGACCGATCCGACTGATGTCCAAATTCCGATCATCGCCACACAGCACGCGATCATGTAACGGTCCTCGGCGAAGCCCCATTCGATGGGCCGCCCAGACGCCGACGTGTAATTTCGGACGTATTCGACCAGCATGCTCCAATACGCGACGGCCGAACCGGTTCCCTGCCACGCGACAAGGAAGAGCGTTACCGGTACAACTTGAATCAACGCCACCAATGCCGGCGTCAGCACTCGGGTTTTCAGCGTCGCGGCTGTACGGTTTGTCCGAGGCCCGATTGTTGGAACGAGAAATGTCGACACAATCGACGCGGCAACCAATGGCAACAGGCAATCGTATCCCACGAACGTGGCAATGAATGCTGGGAGAAACAGCAACCACCAAAATCGGCGGCCGCGCGATCTGAGTATCTCGATGGCAACAGCAGCCACCAGCAGGTGCATGGCCTGCCGGGAATCCATCGGCCGCACGGCATAATGTGCGCAGAGTGCCAGGCCCGTCGCGAAGCTCCAAATCAGCGAACGCGTCCAAACGAACGTCATCAAGGCCACGGCGGCGACCGGCAGCCCCAACAACAGAATCAGACTGAAGTGGTAACTCTGTAGCGTGTGTGGAAGGAACTGCCGGCCCAACCAGCACACGAAGAATTGAAATGTCCTCAATGGAAACACCTGCGTGAACAAGCTGCGCCCCGTTTCGAAGTCCCAGACGGCCGACAATACCGAGCCGTCATGCAACGGATCGAGCAGCGACGGCGCGATTTTGCCCACTGGCAGCAGGAACAGATAGAGCACGCCACTGAGAAGGAAGCCGGCCAAGAATCCAGGACGGCGTTTCCCTTGCGAAAGTAGGATGAGTGCCGCGACTATCAGCGTCACGATACCCATCCACGGTAAGAGTACAATCACGGCCGCAATCGAAACGAGAGATCCGGCCACTAACCATTTCGCGCGGAAACGCGCCAAGATTCGATCGAACTGCAACTTCTCGTTTCCAAGAATCGGCTCTTTGAATATGGCCGGACCATCTTGTACTTGAATTGTCTGCCCAGGCCCGCGAACAGACGTGAATCCACGGCTCGATCCTGACACTTGAAGACGGCTGTGCCATATCAATCCAGCACCGATTCCCGCGGCTGCTTGCAACGGCGGCCACCACCAATCGAACGGTATGTAGCGGCGCAGCGAGTAAACATAAACTGCCAACACGGCGACAAACACAAGGTACCACGGATGTGTCACAACTTGGACGGGCCGTCCATTCGTACGAGTCGACAGGCCGACCAATGTGGTTACAAACCCAATTCCGGCGATGTAGAGTTCTTTTCCAGACGCCACCGATGCGCCGGCGCAAACAACTCCCGTTGCAACCCAGAATCCTAGCCCGCACAGCGGCCGCCATCGGCTGCGCTTGTAGATCCATCCGATTACCAGCGCAACGACAACCAACCCAGCCAACAATCGAGGATCGGCCGCAAGCAATCGCACAGGCTTCGGAAACCCCAAACTCCAAAGCACGAGTCCGGGTATCCAGAGATAGGGTCGAAGGCGAAGACTCATCGCCCGGCTGCTACTGGCCCAACATCCTGCCGCGAATCCCGTACAGCCAACCAGCGTGACGAGCGGCAAGCTTAACGGACGCCGAATCCATTGCATGTTGATTGTCCACGCCGGCAGCACGGCCGTCAGCAGTGCAATCGCACCAGCAACCAACACGAAGTTGCGCGAGACAATCGTTCCGATGGTCCGATTCAACAGAAACGGCAACAGCACGGCTGCCAACCAGAAAGCATGGAACCCAAATTGCTCGTTGGCCTCGCTGTACCCGCGCAGCAATGGTGCTCCGACAACCTCGATCCGATCGTGCAGCGGCGCGAACCGATACACAACAAATCCAACGCCGATTGAAAGGAGGAAAGTCACCCAAACGGTCAATGACATCGTGTAAATTCCCAGAAGTCCTTGCCGCGTTGTGACATCCAGCGCGGGCGCCGTGGAAGACTCCGGCGGCCGAGGTTGTTCAGTGGGATTGAGTGCCGTCATTGATTCCCTGACAAACCGTTGTGAATTCGCACTCAAACGTCGGATGATACTTGGTAACCGTCACGCTACAGTCTTGAAGTATGACGCAGCGACAGTTCCCATCCAAGCTTCTGATCGCTAACGACCGGCTGCTTTTCAAAAAGGATGATTCGTGACAACTGAATCCACACAACTCGATTCTGGCCGCTGGTACAACGGGATTACCAGCTATCAATGGCTCGTGCTGTTGATTGCATCGCTGGGTTGGATCTTCGACGTGTTCGAAGGGCAAATCTTTGTCGCCAGCATGAAGGAAGCGATGCCTTCGTTGCTGCCCGAAGGGACGTCGGCAGGAACGATTTCGTATTACAACAACATTGCCTTCGCAGCATTTCTGTTGGGAGGTGCCCTGGGCGGCGTTGTGTTTGGACGATTGAGCGACCGGATCGGACGGACCAAAACCATGATTATCACAATCCTGGTCTATTCGTGCTTCACTTGCGTAACGGCTTTCGCTCAGACGTGGTGGCAAATGGCGATCATGCGGTTCTTCGTCGCGATGGGAGTCGGCGGCGAATGGGCGGTGGCCAGCGCGATGGTCGCCGAAGTCTTTCCCAACCGGGCGCGCGCCGCCGTGGGATCGATCTTCCACGGTTCCAGTGTTTTCGGCACTTATCTGGCTATTGCCACCGGAATCTTGATTGTTAACAATCCGAATTTTGGATGGCGTTGGGCATTTGCCGTCGGGGCGTTGCCTGCGTTCCTGACATTGTGGATCCGTTGGAAGCTGCGCGAACCAGACAAATGGGTCGCAGCGCGCGCCGCCGCCGATTCAGGACAGACTCAGCAGACGGGGCGAATCGCCGACTTGTTTAAGGGGCGATATCTGCGACACACGATCGTTGGCGTTTCACTCGCGACAATCGGAATGGCAACTTTTTGGGGAGTGCACATTTATGGAAGGAACCTGATGATGCGCGATGCTGAGAACGGATTCCTCAAAACCGCACAGATTCCCGCGGACGCGAGTCAGGACGAGAAAGATGCCGTGCTGAAAACTCACAAAAAAGAAATCAAAAACGCGGAAATGACCGGCATGCTACTGACGACCACGGGAGGCGGCATCGGTTTGTTTCTGTTCGGCCCCATCTGTACGTGGATTGGACGTCGCGGAGCATTCCTCGTCTATCACCTTGGCGGACTAATTTGCGGACTGCTTCTGTTTCAAGTATTTTACGACGCTCGTGCGGATGTGCTTTGGATCGCGCTACCCGTTTTCGGCTTTTGGACTCTGGGCATGCACGCCGGGTACGCGGTGTATTTCCCCGAACTGTATCCCACGCGAATGCGCGGAACGGGCGGTGGGTTCTGCTTCAACGTCGGACGGATTTTCGCGGCACCGATCCTGTTCCTTAGTGGTTGGATGCAGAAGGATTGGGGCTTTTCGCTGGAAAGCTCCGCTTCTTTACTGAGTTTGCTGTTCCTGCTCGCTGTTGTCGTCCTGTTCTTCGCACCGGAAACCAAAGGGAAAGAGCTTCCGGGTTAATCGACTTCGATTGACCGAGAATCGCCCACTTTCACGTTCTGCCGAACTCGTTTCTTCTTCGCGGCCGTCTTTTGTTTTTCGGCTTCCTTCTGGTCGGGATCAGGCAATTCAGACAGGCCGACGGCCGATTCGACTTTTTCCGCGATGAACGCCAGACGAGCGAACAGGCGAACTTGCAGCATCGCCATGCGTTCGATCATTTCGCCCGCAACTCCGACAATGCCATGCAGGTCGTCCGGCTCGGGAATGATCGAAAACACGTAATCTCTGAGCGTCATATCTTCCTTGGCATGATCGAATGGGTATCGTTGTTTGCCGAGCGCCTTGTACACCAATTTCAATCGGTTGTACATCTTTTCCGTCCGGTCAAGAATCGCTTCGATTAACCGCTGGTTGTCTTCGTTGCCTTCGATGTGTTCACACAGTGGCGCCAACCCAGCATACAGAATTCGAAACGTGGGCAGTTCATCCATCAAACCGTTAAGGAATTGGGCCTTAGGCAACAAGTCTTCCATTTCCGTTTGTAGGTCTTCTCCGCCTTCGATCATGCTGACGATTTTGGGAGCTCGCAGAAGTTGCATTGCCAGCGAAAGTCGTTCTCCAGCAGCCGACTCGAAGGGCAGCATCTGCGCAGAGATGTTTTCGAGCGCACGCCGTGCGCTGTGATTCCGATCATTGATGTCGTCACGTTGTACACTCTTCAAGTTGAACTTGCTGGGATTAATCCGAAATCCGGTCCGCAGGACGGATAAGGCCGCCGTCGTATCGAGCATGACGGAATAGGATTTGTCAATTCGTTCACGCAACGTTTCATACTTTGCAAGTTTTGCCAGCATCCGTTCGCGCGCATCTCGTAACGCCGTGGCAGTCTCACGAATTGCCGTCGGTGCCTCGTTCGCATCGTCGGTCAGCGGCAGAGGTTGGAAGATGGGGATTTCGGTTTGGAAGTATCGTCGCAACGCTTTGCCGGAATCAATTTCCACCTGTCGCCGCTCCAACAGTTCTTCCACAGGATGCAAATCGCTCTTGTCAACTTCGTCACCGAGATTCTCTCGATAAAACTGCAGCGATGTCGCGCGCGAGAGACGCTTGAAGTTCGAAAACAAAATCGTGGCCGACGCGTTCTTATGTGACTCAGGCAAGTTCAAGATTCCGGTAGCCTCCTCGGCGCGCGCGCTCGCAATCCGTTCTTTATCACTGGGATGCGTCGAGAACAAACTGCTTTCGGATTGATGCTGTTGTTCGATGAACGCGCGGCGGTGCTCGGGTGTCAATAAATCGATATTCGATTGAATCAGTGCTGGCAAATCGTCGGCCAAACGTCCCTCGTCAAAGAACTGCTGCATATCGTCCGTCGCATGTATCCAGGCGATGTTTAGGTCGCGCAGACGCCGCACCGTTATCGAGAATTCATTGCTGCCCGACAAATGGGCCTCGTAACGATCCGCGTCGAATTCCATCTGCCGCGACATGAAGCCGCTGATCATGTTGCCCAATTGCATCAGACCCCACAACAACCACCGGGTGATCCAAACGACGCATCGTGCCAAGTAGAAGATCCAAGACAACCGCAAGTCAAATCGCTTTGACCAGTACCAAAGCCGCATGTCCCAAATATCCCGTTCGTAAACAACTTGTGCAAACCAGTGATTCAGCGTTCGGATGACGAAATACAACCGCATTGCGGTTCCTTGGGAAAAGTGTCCAAATTCGTGCGCGAGGACTCCCGACAGTTGTCGTAAAGTCAAGCCGCTGACCAACGGCAGCCCAATCATCAGCGTCAGATCGTTGCTGAACAGGCTCCCAAAGCCGCGCCGGAAACCGGCGTAGGCATTGGGCTCGCAACTAATACGAATTGATTTCGGAGTTGGCGCGTTGACCGCCTTGCAGATGCGATCGACCCATTCGAACAAAAACGGTTCGACGTCCTGCTTTAAGCGTCGAGGCCGTTGGTGGACGGCCGCCGGAGCAAACAACGGCTTGATCATAAACAACGCGACGATCGGTCCGACCAACAGTGGTCCGAAGTAAAGCAACAGCCGGAAGATCCCGCCACCCGGCTGTGTCAAAATGTGATAGTTATGCGTCGCGTGCCAATACACGCCGTACGTCGTGAAAACGATCAACACGAGATACGCCACCGCCAGCAACAGCATACCGCCGGCTACGAAGAACAGCCCGAAACGATACACTCCCGAAACGGGAATCGGCTCGATCACGCCATCGATCGCGCTCAACAACTGTGACCGCTGATTGGGGCGCAATGCCGTTGTGGCCTGCGTTGTCAGCATGTGCAAATCGCGATACCAATCAGAAATTCAAGATGTGTTCGCTCAGTCTACGAAGTACATCCTATCCAACGATTGCGGCGATTTCACGCGGAATGACGGAGATTCTTCGCCTTCTGGGTGGAAGAAGCCACGCTAGTATTACCGCTTCGACTGGCTGACTAGCACGGTCTGTCGGTACTCGCCGAATGTGACGTACTTCACATCTTTGCTTCGCAACATGGTTTCCCAATGATGGATGTCACTACGGTCCTTTCTATCCAAATTCCAGTGAATCGTGTGCTCGGCATGGACATGAAACGGCGGGTTCGATCGGACTTGCAGTTCGACCTTTAAGGGCAGCAACCCGCGATTCCGCAGCGTTTTGTTCAACGCGATGCGCGGCGCCGGGAAAAAGGACTGCGGATTCATCACCGAGTTCAACCGCGCAATCCAATCGGCATAGCGCAAATAGACGTTGAGGACTTCGGCGGATTTCGTATCTTGGCCGCATTGAATGTCGTAGCGAAACGCGGGGCTTTGCAACGTCAGCTTTCGTTGCCCGGAGTCAAGATTCGCTTGGAATTTGGGGCTCAACTGAAATTCCAGCACTTCCACGGCTTGTTTGGTTCCGGGTTTGATTCTCAAGTGCGCGACGTACTGTTGAGCTTCATTTTCGGCGAGCTTCAAGAAATGCAAGATCTGGTCGAACGTCACGGTCGTTGCCAGCATGCGGGCGCCATCGATGATTGTGAACTGACGCAACGCGGGCTCGAAGATAATCACTTCGCTGCCGGTTTTGTCATAAACTTTGCCGGCGTGAAACATCGACACGCTGCACCCGATAAACGGCGGAGACTCTGCGTCGGCCGCGTGATCGTACAAACGCGTGTAAATGCGAAACTCCTGAGCTTGGCAATTCCCGTGCGTCAGTAGCACGGCAAACGCGACCAAACCGATCCATCGATGTTGCAGCAAAGCGGTTCTTAAACTGTTCATTGTGTCTTGGTATCCTCGGAAGCCAGCGAAACGATCTCACCTCCGCGCCGCTCACTTTCCAGCGAAGCCGTGATGAACTTGACGACGTCTAAAGAGAAAGAATTGTCCACGGCCGGTTGGCCGGACTCGAACGACGTGACAATTTCCCGACAGAGATTGCGATAGGCAAAACGTGTGGAAATCGGCTGATGGACGACGGCGTTTTCACAAAAGGCGATGAAACCATACGCAGTTGCTCCTTGACGGTTTCCTCGCAATGTCGCCACGCGTCCGTCAGCCCACTGGGCGGTAACGAGTTCGGCACCGTCGGAAAAGACTGTCGAAAGTTGCTCGCAGCCAGTGCCCATCAATGACAACAATACTTCGGTTGGATGAATGCCGTAGTGAAAGAGCCCAGGGTTGTGTTCGGCTCGCTTGGCCGGCCCATAACTAACCGCGCCGTGGATTGCTCCGTATTGACCGGTCCTGTTGCGGAACTCGATCATCTCGGCCGAGAAAGTGAGTGCCGAAGAGTTAAACATCAGCGTATTGTTCGATTCGGCAAGACTGATAATCGCCCGTGCGTCCTCGACGGAACACGCAAAGGGTTTGTCGACAAACGCCGGTATGCTGGCTTCCAAGAACGGCCGGACTCTTTCAAGATGAGCCGCACCGCACAGTGACAGAATCAGAACGGCGTCGATGTCGCCGATCATGGCTTCCGGTTCATCGGCCAAGGGAACACCGCATTCGACGATTTGCTGTCGAAAACCGGAAATGCGTTCCGGGGCCATCGTCGACGAGCCGGGACAACCGAAAACCACGCGCGCACCGTCGACGTATTGATCGCGATCCACGCCAACGTGATTGAACCGCCGCGTGAATTCGATCGAATGGGACGAGTCAAAATCGACAATGCCCAGTCGTAGCATTGGTGTTTGCTGAGTTGTTTAGAGTCTTTCATTGAGTCATACGCACACGGTGCGCGCATTTTTCTGTCGCGTTTCACTCTGCGAACGTGGCGCTACTTTCGCGGAGCGAAAGGCGACTTTGGTTGCGGCCTTCGGCCGCGGTAGCACGGGGAGAGACAAGAATTGGTGACAACGTGCCCATGCAACGGATGCGAACGCACCGAAACCCTGCCGCAATCGGTAGGGAGGTCACGTGGATTCAGGTGGTTGGAAAATGGGGAGCAGAAGAGAGAGGTGAGAGGGCAGAGGGCAGAAAGATAATTGGATCATTCAATTGCCGCAACGGCAATCAGTAGTTTTTTGCGGCTTGAACGTTGCGCTGCGGCGGTTTCGTGGCTGAATCTCCGGAATTATCCCTTGAATCATGACGAGCGTGGATATGATGGGCGTGTGCCGGTTTCTGAGAATTATTGTGCCCCGGATTCAAAGCCAGACCTGACAGCGGCCAGAATCTCTGTACAATAGCAGAAAGCAGTGCTTGTGGTGGCCAAGGTCATGACCAATCAACCTGGACAATTCGAAGAATTAATGCGGCAAGTCGGAAATGGATCCGAAGATGCCGTCCGCATATTGCTGGACGAATATGGCGAACACATTTGCCGTGCGGTTCGGCGGCGCTTGCATCGCTCGTTCCGGTCAAAATTCGATCCGGAGGATGTCGAGCAATCTGTCTGGGCCGTGTTTTTCGGCAAGCCATCGCGAACTGCTGAATTCAGCCGTCCGGAATCGCTGATCGCGTTCCTGATTTCCGTTGCCCAGAACAAGGTTCGCGACAAGTCAGATGACTTCGCGACCAGGAAGCGCGATTTATCGCTCGAAGAACAAATCGACGACTCGCGGGGGAATGTGATCGACATCATCCATAAAGGACAACCCACACCTAGCGAGACGGTGATGGTGCGAGAGCGATGGGATGCCCTGCGCCGTGCCAAGCCCGAACACCACGTGAGAATCATCGAACTCCGCGCTGCCGGATACTCGATTGACGAGATCGCGGAGTCGGTCAAGCTGCACGAACGAAGCGTGCGGCGTGTGCTTGAGAACCTCGTCGACGAGGTTTCCGCGAATGACCGGCCTGCCGCGAGTTCGTGAGTGAGATTGCTTCCCATTTTCTCGTGGCGCGAACACGTCGAAAACCCCGCATGCAACGCGACGGGAAATGCACTTGGGACAAAGCACTAGCTGCTGACTTTGTCCTGATACAGCCGTTCGATGTCGGCCACCGTGATGGTAATCTCACGAGTGAAGCCCGTGTGGGCGCGCTCATATCGAACGTTCGAAGCCAGTTGCGGGTCTTGGTGGATGGCCGACGCCAACCATGCTTTGTCTTCTTCAGAAATGTCGCCGATTTCCGAATCCCAACATGTGATCGTTTCGACAACCAGCGCATCAACACGTGGATCGAATTCTTTATAGTTTGCCATCGGTGTTTGCTCAACCACCAAATTTCGAGAATTGACGAGATTGCGTGAGACGCGATCGTTGGAACAGTCACATTGCCTTCGAACCGTAAGAGTATAACCACACGTCCCGCAGAGGAAAGTCACGGCAGTACCACCTACTATCGGAAAACAGGATTAGTCACGATGGCATTCGCACGAAAGTTAAGTTTTCAATTTGCAGGGCATGTGCCGTCGCCAGGCATATTCCCGCGGAGCAACGATTGTGACGGCGAGTGCTTTGTCAACTTTGTGATTTAGGGTCACGAAATGTGGCGTATGCTTCCAGCATGCGGTTTTTACGAGTCAATGTTCTTGGCAAGCAGGACCACTTTTTAGGTTTGATAATGCACTAGACATCCAAAAAGGCATTTATTCCATGATGATGTCGCGGGCCGTGCCGTTGCTGGGGATCATCGGCAGAACATGCTCTTGGTACGGACAAATCACGTCGAGCAAATACGGGCCGTCACTGCTTAACATTTCCGACAACGCATCGGGGAAATCTGATTTCCGGCGAACCTGCGCGGCCTGGACACCGCATCCGTTGGCAATTTTGACGAAATCCGGATACGTCTCATCGGCAAACGTTGCGCCGTCGCCGTCGCCCAGCGCTTCGGGATGATCGATGTGGCCGAGATATGTATGAGCCCGCTTACCATCCATGAAACGGTCTTCCCATTGCACGACCATTCCAAGGTGTTGGTTATTCAGGAGCAGGATTTTGACAGGCAGATTCTCGCAGTGCAGCGTGGCGAGTTCTTGCACGTTCATCATCATCGATCCATCGCCGTCGATGTCGATCACGAGATCTTCGGGATGGGCGGCCTGAACTCCCATCGCGGCGGGAAGGCCGAAGCCCATCGTCCCCAGCCCCGAACTGCTGAGCCAATGCCGTGGCTGTTGGAATTTGAAAAACTGAGCCGCCCACATTTGGTGCTGCCCGACGCCAACCGTGACAAACGGGTTCCGATCCTTCGATTGCCGCCACAACTCGTCGATCGCGTATTGCTGAAGCAATTCGTCGCCGTCACGGTATGTGAGCGGATGCTGCTTTTTCCAGCCGTTAACGGTGTTCGTCCATTCGTCCAGATTGGGGATGTCGTCATCGGTCAGCACGTCATTCAGCGACGCCAGCACTTTCGCGACGTCGGCGACGATGGGAATGTGAGCTATCTTGTTTTTATGGATCTCTGATGGATCTATGTCAACATGGACAATTTTTCCATGCTTGGCGAACTCCGTCAACTTGCCCGTGACGCGGTCGTCGAATCGAACTCCCAAGGCCAACAGCAGGTCGGCTTCGTTCACGGCATAGTTGGCATAAACAGCGCCGTGCATTCCCAGCATGTGCAACGACTGCGGGTGGTCGCCCGGAAAAACGCCCAGCCCCATGACGGTCGTCGTCACGGGAATTCCGGTTCGAATGGCGAATTTCTTCAGCTCGTCGGATGCGGTTTGGTTGTTACACCCGCCGCCGACATAAAGGACCGGCCGTTTCGAACGGCGAATCGCCGCCACAATCTGCTTGATCTGTTCATCCGGCGCCGTGCGGACTTCTGGATGATAACCGGGAAGATTCATCGGCGGATCCCAGTCAGGCTCTTCATCAAGCGTCGCCAACTGAATGTCCTTGGGAAAATCAATCAGGACGGGTCCGGGCCGGCCGGTGCGTGCGACGAAGAAGGCCTCTTTGACGATTCGCGGAATGCCGCGCAGGGCCGTGACGACGTCTTCGGTGCTGTCGTGATCCTTGGCCGTGATCATGTAGTGATGTTTCGTGATCGCCCGGCTAACTTCCACGATCGGAGTTTCTTGAAATGCGTCGCTCCCAATCACTCGCTGTGGTACTTGTCCGGTGATGGCGACGATGGGCACGCTATCGAGTTTCGCGTCGGCCAACGCCGTGACCAGATTTGTCGCGCCCGGCCCGCTCGTGGCCATGCAAAGACCAACTTCTCCCGTTGTGCGGGCGACACCCTGGGCCGCGAATCCGCCGCCTTGCTCGTGACGCGGAAGCACGGTTCGAATCGAATCCGACTGACGCAGCAACGACTGATGCAGTGGCATGCTGGCTCCGCCTGGATAGGCGAAAATTAGGTTTGCGCCCTGCCGAATCAATGATTCAACAAGAATGTCGGCCCCATTGAGTGTCCGTTGTTTCGTTGTTTTCTCTGTTGCTGTCGCCACCGTAAATTTCCTCTTTCTGTTGCCAATCCACGAAAATAAGTGCAATCTTCCAGTCTAGCCACTACATCGGCCACACGCGAGACAACATTGGTGCCGATTTTCGGGATCCCCAATAATCGGACTCCGCGAAGGACACGCGACTGCCTCGAAGGTTCGACGCTGAGGAAGATATCGAGTTTTCGGGCCAGAGCAGCAACGGAAGACGGAGTCAGCGAATCGGTGAGATTCGATCACGGTTCACAAAGAGGATCACAACCAGGCCTCCGCAAACGGCGAAAAGCAACGACACACCGGCCAGCGAATTCCACGCCCAACATTCCCGCACCAAAATCGTCGATACGATTCCGTACAGAAGGATGAAACCGTACCGAAACCGCCAAGCCATCATCAACTCGACCATCAGCAGGCACAACGCTGCGTACAATAGCCATCTCGTTAGGCCGCCGCGTTCCGAGACACCAACGTCAATCTCGTCACCAACCTCTTGCCAATGAGTTCGATATTCGAAGTCGACGCCCGACATCAATTCAGCCGTGAACTCGTTCTTTTCGAGTTTCGCGAGGTTGCTTTCGCGCGCATCGATGTTTACGGCGAATAACTCCGAGCGGTTCAGCGGTTGTCCTAATTCCAGTTCGTACAAACCGCTCTCCGTCGTCTGGTCGAACGCCAGCCGGGAAAAACCATTGCTGTCGGTCAGCGAAACCGCGGTTGATTCCTGATCGGGAGATTTCACAATTGCCGACATGTTGAAGGCTCGCGTCGGAAAGATCCGTGTGATCGGCTGCCGCACCAACAACTGCCGTTCATTGGCCCGCCGCGAAACCGCATGTAACACAATTTCGTTCATCACCGGCGGGAAACTTGGTGAGATCGGCCAAAGGCCCCATTTTTCGTCTAACGACGTTGTGATTAACAACGTCCTTCCTCGCCCGAACGGCATGTCGATGACGGCCGGGTCGCCGGACGAAAATTTCAATGCCGCCTTCGAGTTTCCCGTTTCAGCAATCGCGGCGCGAATGTATTGATACGTCAGAGTCGTTTCCAGTCCGGTACCGGGGTTGCCTTCGAATTCCTGGACAATCGGGTGCTCAAAATTTTGAGGGTCGAAATAGAATTCCTGATTGGCATCAACCTGTCCGATTCGGTTGCCAAGTTTGGCCGGTAACAAGCCGGCGCCGTCTCGATAGAGTTGATTGTTGTAGTTTTCCGCCTGGATCTGATCGCCCAGGCTGATGACCAGGCTGCCTCCGTTTTCGACGTAAGAATGTAGCAATTCGGATTCCCGATCCGTCAACCGGGCCACGTTGCACAAAAAGACGCAGTCGTAGCGGCTCAGCTCGATACCGGGCAACTCGCCTTCGCTGATGACATCGGGTTTGATGAACCCACGCCAGATTCGAGTGGCCGTGGATGGCGAAAGTGCTCGCTGCAAATAGAACGTGGCGGTTTCACGTTCTGTTCCGGAATGAACGCCATTGATCAACAGCACTTTCAAATCAGCTTTGACCGGCATTGCCAGCCAACGATGATTGTCGATCGGTAAATTGTCTTGTTGCAGCCGGGCTTCCAACCGATGATCGTCCGCACGGCTGAAGGTATGAGTGAACCGGACGGGCGTTTCCGATCCCGCCGCCACGTTAATCCGTTTCGTCTGCGACACCAAGCCATCGACGTAGAGTTCCAGCAATTGGTCGGCCAACGGTTCGAGCCCAAAATTCTCGACGGTGACATCGAGCGAGACTTCACGGTCGACCGCAACGAACGGCTCGGTTGCCGCGAATTCGGTAATCGCGGCGTTTTGTGCGGCGGGATGGCCGATATCCACGAAAATCAGCCGAGCGATGCGGGACAGATCCTTCAGGTTCTTTTGCACGTCCACCCGCCGGTCAGCCGACGCCGTTGACCAGTTTTCACTTTGGAGATCGGTAATGATGGCGATCTCTTTGCGGCCCGGAGTTGACGCATCATCGACAAGTTCGGCCAGAACTCGCAAAGTCGACAGGATGTCGCCACGTTCTTCAGTCGGCCGCATTTGTTCGACGATCTCAACAACCGATTGCGAATCATAAGCCGGCTGACGGATGACGGCCCGCGGTTGGGAGTCGGCGATGCGGACCAGATTGAAAGCATCGCCACGGTTGCCCGATTCAGCGATCTGACGAGCCATCTCTTTGGCACGGTCAAATAGCGGTTCCCCCGCTGATTGGTAAGTCATGCTGAACGAAGCGTCGACAACGATGATGCGATGCGTCGGAATCTCGGCCTCGAAGTATGTTCCAAACGTCTCAACAAACGGCTGCGAAACCGCGAGGACAATAAAAACGACAATCAGGATACGGACAATCAATAGTAGCAATTGTTCCAGGCGTATGCGGCGCGAGTTCTTGCGAGCGGCTTCGATCAGAAAACGCATCGCTGCCCAATGCGTTTCCTTGTATCTGCGCTTGTGCATCAGATGAATCAGAATCGGCAGACCACCTAGCAACAGGCCCCACAACAGCCAGGGACTGACAAATCCGAAAGCCAGCAACGGAAATAGGCTCGTTGACATTGGAAGCTAGGTCCGATACGTCAATTTCATCCGCCGTTGCAAGAAACTCGACAAAGCAACGTCCAGCGGAGTGTCAGTGCGCAATAAGACGTAATCCATCTGCAAGTCTCGCAGAGCACGACGGGTTCGTTTTAGGGATTCGTCGAATTCTTTCCGATAGGCCCGCCGCAATGCCCGTGGATCGGTCATCTGATCGGGCATGTTTTCCAAGCCGATAAACAGCGTCGGATCAACAAATGGAAAGTCCTGTTCCGCCGGATCGATGATTTGAACGACGCTGACATCGTGCCGGCGATGCCGAAAGTGCTTCAACCCCAACAGCATGGAATCCAGATCGTCGAACAGGTCGCTGAAAATAATGACAAGACCGCGTTTTTTGATCCGCTCGGCCAAATCATGAAAGATCGGCCCCATTTCCGTTTCGCCGGCCGTCGGCGCCTGTTCCATCGTGTGAAACAACTGCTTCAAATGTGACGGCTGGCTGGATGCTCGAATGAATTGGCTGACGGTCTGGTCGAATGTGGCCATCCCGACGCCGTCCTGTTGCTGAACGACCAGATATGCCAACGCGGCGGCGACGTAGCGTGCGTATTCCAATTTTGAAACCGGTGCTGATTCCGATTGGTACTGCATCGACTCGCTCGTGTCGAGCAGCATGTAGCACGCGAAGTTCGTTTCTTCCTCGTACTGTTTCAGATAAAAGCGATCGCTCTTGCCGAACACTTTCCAATCGACGTAGCGCAAATCGTCGCCGGGGACATATTCCCGATGTTCAGCGAACTCGGCCGAGAATCCGTGAAATGGGCTCTTGTGGAGTCCCGAAACATAGCCTTCGACAATCAGCCGCGCCTTCAGTTCCAATCCTTCCAGCTTGGCGAGCGTTTCGGGCTGTAAGTACTTTTGATATTCGTCCATTTTTGTCTTGAAACGGTCGACGTTCTGTTTTGGCTGTAGCCGGAGTCGCAAGACTCCGGGAATTGAGGGTTTACCCCAACCCGAAGTCTTGCGACTCCGGCTACAAAAGGGCTTTGAAACGGCCTCTAGCCCGCGTCGGCGGATTTGAATACCTTTGGAATTTTCCCGCCAGCTAACGCCGAACCCGTCGTTGGAATGACTTCCGTCAGCATTTGAACAATATCGTTGGCTTTCATGCCTTCGGCTTCGGCGTTAAAGTTTGTAATGATCCTGTGTCTGAGGACTGGGGCGGCGATGGCTTTGACATCTTCAGTGCTAACATAGGCTCGGCCTTGCAACATGGCCCGCGCTTTCGCGCCGAGGATCAAATACTGGCTGGCTCGTGGGCCGGCTCCCCAACTGACATATTCGTTGATGAAGTCGGGCACATTGCCTTTTTCTCGCCGTGTCAGCCGCGAGAATTGCATCGCATATCGAATTACGTGATCGGCGACGGGAACACGCCGGACGGTTTGCTGCAACTGGGTCAGTTCATCGAGTGACAAAATTCGGCTGACGCTGACTTGAATGTCGGCCGTTGTCTGACGGACGATTTCGAATTCCTCGTCCTCTTCGGGATAGTCGACGAATACCTCGAACATGAACCGGTCCAATTGTGCCTCGGGCAGCGGATACGTTCCTTCCTGTTCGATCGGATTCTGAGTGGCCAGCACGAAGAATGGTTCCGGCAACTGGTGGCGCTTGCCGCCGGCCGTCACTTGATGTTCCTGCATCGCTTCGAGCAGGGCGGCTTGCGTCTTTGGCGGCGTGCGGTTGATTTCATCGGCCAGCACGACGTTGGCGAACACCGGACCTTTCAAGAAATTGAATTCGCGATGTCCGGTGGACTTGTCCTCTTGAATCACCTCGGTCCCGGTGATATCGGCCGGCATCAGATCGGGAGTGAATTGGATACGATTAAAGGATAAATCCAGTGTGTCGGCGAGCGTCCGGACCATCAACGTCTTGGCGAGTCCGGGGACTCCGACCAGTAAGCAATGGCCGCCAGCCAGCATGGCAATCAGCAGTTCTTCAACAACGCGCTGCTGGCCGACGATCAGCTTGCCGAGTTCATCGGTGATCTTTTTGTAGGCCTCCGTAAGCCGTTCGACGGCGTCAAGGTCCGATTGCTCGACGGTCGCTACGTTCTCTTTATTCGTCACGCGGTGCGTCTCCGTTAGTGTCAGAATAGGCAAACGGCGGACTTACGCCCGCCGCTCGCTTGGATTTTCTGATGTTCAGTTTACGTTGCTATACTTCAAGCGGTTAGGAATAACACATTTAATCGTTTAACGGCAAGCCGCAGGCGACGGTTTTTCCGCCACGCAGTCGCCTTCGGCTAGCCGTTAAACGAGCCATTCTTTGACTCGAG
>CAUZVF010000013.1:0-17178 GCA_963582955.1 Planctomycetota bacterium | reverse complement strand
AAAGTCAGAATCAACGTGCAGCAACTTACTGATGCCGATACAGTGCTACGCTTTCGTGCACGAGGAAACCTCGATGACCGAATCGTTGTTATCACCGAAGCCGCGATTCCAATTCGGCTGAAGCAGCAATCAACAAAAGAGAAAAAACGCTAATCTTCGCTGATCGTCACTAATTCGCAGATTAGTGAGAATTAGCGTTCCACCACTGACCGGGTTGTCTGATGTTTTCAATTGGTGATTTCAAGACACGAACCTGTGGCGGCATCTCGCGTCGGTCATTTTTGAAGATTGCTGCGTCGGTGCCCGCGGCGTATGGGCTTTCGGGATTTCATGCACCGTTGCAGGCTGCGACGAAGGCGCGCGCGAAGAGTGTGCTGTTTATCTGGTTGTGGGGAGCACCAAGTCATCTCGACACTTTCGATCCCAAACCCGATGCGCCGATGGAATACCGCGGCCCGTTTTCGACGATTGCGACGAAGACTCCCGGAGTTCGCTTCACCGATCTCTTGCCACGCCTGGCACAGCGGAGCGATCTTTTCACGCTGCTTCGTTCACACATCACGACGCAGCCGGGACATCCCGATGCCGGCACAGCTGCATTGACAGGATTCCATGAAAAACCGGAACCCGTTAAGCCGAACTTTGGTTCGATCGTCGCCAAACATCGCGGACACAAAGGCGAAATGCCTCCGTTTGTTTCCGTCGGACGCGGTATCCCGCGCGACGCGGCCCGTATCATCGCAGGATACGGCGGCGGCACACTCGGTAAAACTTATGATCCGTTTCAAGTGCATTGCCACGAAGACGGTCGAGTCGATCTGCCGTCGTTGACACTGCTCGAAGGGCTTTCGCCGAACCGCATCACCGATCGCAAGTCTTTACTTTCTCGATTGGATGAAGAGCGTCGCAAACTCGATAGTTCGAAGATCGAGGATTGGAACCGGCAGTACCAACGGGCGTATGGCCTGTTGACGAATCCGTCAGCGCTTGACGCGTTCGATTTGACGAAAGAGTCTCAAAAAACGCGCGACGCTTACGGTTATTCGACGTTCGGCCAGAGTGCTCTGATGGCCCGACGCATGGTGGAAGCCGGCATTCCCTACATTCAATTGAACTGGAGTAACGCGGTCGAGGCGATCACGCCGAATTTCGACTTCGGTTGGGACACCCACATCTACAACTTCGAACTGATGATGGACCGGCACTGTCCGATCCTCGATCGCACACTGCCCGTTCTGTTCGACGAATTGAACGAACGCGGATTACTCGAAACGACATTAGTCGTCGTCATGGGCGAATTCGGCCGCACACCAAAGATCAACGAACGAGCCGCCCGCGATCACTGGCCACAATGTTACTTCTCGCTGTGGACCGGCGCGGGCATCAATCGCGGCAACGTCGTCGGCGAGAGCGACAAGCTGGGCGAGCATCCAATCACGACGCCGTTCACCCCATTGATGGTCGGCACAACGATCGCCGAATTCACCGGCATCGACACGCAGGCGCGTGCGGAGATGAATGTCCTAGAAGGCGGTCACGTCATTCACGAGCTTGTGTGAATCGGGGAAATCGGGAGATTGACTTTGTACCCAATATGAGTACAATTGCACTCAAAAAGAGTACGATGAGTGCGATAAACTTGGCTTCCTCGCTGTTCCCCAAATCACGCCGGGCGGTACTGGGCCTGTTGCTGAGCCATCCGGCTCGAGCGTTCTACCTGCGCGAGATTGTCGAGCTCACCGGCCTCGGCATGGGACACCTACAACGCGAATTGGCCCGGCTTGTCAAAGCTGGCATTATCGGCCGGACCAAACAAGGCCGACACGTCTATTTTCAGGCGGAGTCGACCTGTCCGATCTTCGACGAGCTTCGGGGCATTGTCATCAAGACGTTAGGAGTTGCCGAGGTGCTCCGTCAGGCTTTGTTGCCACTACGTGACCGAATCTGCGTGGCATTCCTTTTCGGATCCTTGGCGCGGGGCGAGGAACGTCCGGATAGCGACGTCGATCTGATGATCGTTGGGGATGTCACATTGGCTGATGTGGTGCATGCAATTCGCGATGTCGAGCAGACCATTTGCCGACCCGTCAATCCAACCGTCTATCCGACCGAAGAACTGACGTCCAAACTAATCGAAGGCCACCACTTTCTCACAAAGGTTGTCGAAGCCAAGAAACTGATGTTGATTGGTACCGAGGATGACATTACAGAATTATTGGGACAATAGCTGGATCCGCCCGCACGAGACATCGCAAACGGAAATCGCCGAGTTGCTCGCGATCGCCGACCGCGATATCGGGCAAAGCCAAACGCCCGGTCTCGGTTCGGAGTGGCGATTCGGTATCGCGTACAACGCGGCGCTTCAATTGGCCACCGCCGCTCTGGCCGCCGCTGGATATCGGGCCGAACGACAGAATAAGCATCAAAGAACAATTCAGTGTCTTGCGTTCACAGTCGTGCTCGACCGTAATGACATTGACTTTTTCGACCTCTGTCGTCGTAAGCGTCATACGAACATCTATGAGCAGGTTGGAGCCATTTCGGACCAAGAGGCCGATGAGATGATCGCATTTGCCAAGAGATTGCGAGTCCAAGTCGAATCCTGGCTGAAGGACTCCCATCGATCGTTAGTGCCGTGATCATCATCGCCGGCGCGTGATTCCTTCGCACTTGTCTGCTTTTTTTCGATTCATCGGTCGGATCCCGATGATTGCGACAACCGTCAGCGCGGGAGTACAATACGGTCAGATCATCATCGCTCCATATCTAATCACGCGCATATGCTTCGCAATCGAATCGTCATTCTCTGCATCGCTGTGGGTCTCGGCTTCGCCTGGCAAGCCGCGAATTGTGCTGCCGATAATCACGTAGCAGCCGTGTCATCGCCAATTCGGCTGACCAACGACAACCTCTTCAAACGCGATCCCGTGTTTATCAAGGATGGTGAAGAGCTGGTCTACGTCGTGCTATCGCGCCCCGAGCAGTTACAAATCATGCGGATGAAGATGTCCGACCGAAAGGCCCTTCCGTTACACAAGGATGAGGTTCGTTCGGAACTCGAACCGGCGTTCTCGCGTGATGGCCGGTATTACACTCATCTGCAGAGCCGCAGTCCGGCCAGCGTAGCGATGATGATTCGGGATTCGAAGGAGAAAAGAGACTTCGAGATTCCGCCTGCACCGGGATTCTCGGGCATGCGCAGTCCCACGTTTTCAGCCGATGGAAAACGGGTTCTGTATTCGTTCGCCGAGAATGGACGCCAACAAATCTTTTCGGTCAATCTGCAAGCAAAGGATCGCAAGACGATCATCGACAGCAACGGCATCAATAACTGGCCGCACCTGTCAAGTGACGGAAAATTACTGGTATTCAGCTCGACCAGAGACGGCAACTTTGAGATTTATGTCGCAAGGGCAGACGGTTCCGACGTTCGTCGTTTGACGGATGCGCGGTCGCAGGAGATTCGGCCGCGTTTCTCGCCCGATGGTCGCCGAATCGTCTTCACCAGCAATCGCGACGGCAATTACGAGATTTACGTGATCAACTCGGACGGATCGGACATCCAACGCATCACCAACAATCCTGAAAAGGACGACTATCCCGCGTGGCATCCCGATGGAAAGCGATTGGTCATCGTCTCGGAACGCTCGGGACGTCACGACCTGTATCTGATTCCGGTTCGTTAAGGAATGGGCTCGAAGCAAGCTCGTCGTTTAACGCCCAGCCGGAGGCGCCGGCTCTTCGGACGGATGCCGGCGCCTCCGGCTGGGCGTTAAACGACGCGATCCCAGATTCGCTCAGCGACCATTTCTTCAACGTGACCGTCGCGACTTCGTACTCGACTTTCTCGACGATGTTGGCGAACCACCTTTCAGCAAACGGGCAAGGATGCGGCCCAATTCGCGGGCTGAGTTATCGTCTTCGGCCGTCAGAATCTTGTCGTCAACGACCACGTCGTCCGCCGAGCTGCGGGGGTTTCCGATTGATCCGGTCGGGGCGTCAATCGGGCCCCGTTGACTTCTGAATTCCAGCGCGACGATGGTTGTGAGCGACGGCCGTTGTAAATGCCGGCGGGGCCCGAACGTGTTGGAGCCGTCACGCGGCGTCCTTCGAGCAAACTCTTTCCGTTGATGCGCGACCAAGCCAGCACGGAAACTCCGTGACAGATTCCGGCGACGTATTTATCTTGCTTGACAAAATCATTGATCAGTTTGTTGGCCGCATCCTTGGTGCGCCGGTCGCCGTTGTAGGCGCGATTATTGTACGAACCCTTGAACGCGTACTGGTACATCGACGATCCCCAGCCGCCGGAAAACACGATCGCATCATAGCGCGAGGCATCGGCCGACGTGATGGCCAGATCGGGTTGTACGATTCCGCTGCCGGTCTGCCCCGAATTGCCGTGGGGCCGGCATGCCGATTTTCGGGCGGCTGCGATATCGACTTTGAAACCAGCCCGTTCTAATTCTTCACGAGGATCGTTGTATTCGCGGTAGAAGAAGCCCTCGTTGGCGATCACGATTAAGACTCGACCATTGTTGCCGGTGCGCTGCCGACTGGTAGGTGAAGACTTCTTGGAATTCTTGCGCGACGGTGTCGAGGGCGTGTTACTCTTCGTTGATTTCTTCGACTTAGAATTCGGGCGCTTCGAGGCAACCATCGGCAATCCGCTGCCGCTGCGAACCTCGATGCTGTGGAACGTAGTTGAGCTGTCCCACGCACCCACGCCAAGCGATTTCGAATCAGAGAGCCGCCATAAATCGAGCAAACGGAGATCCGATCCGTTGCTTCGGTGCGTCGCCAGAAGCTTGCCGTTCAGGGACACCTCAATTTTGTCTTTGCGGACACTGACCATCGCCGTGTATTGGCGGTCGTTGATCAATGTTTGATTATTCACGCGAGTCGGATTGTCGCGAATCGAGCGGCCAGCAATCTGTTGGATACCGGCCAGGTGTTGTCCCCAGGCATCGATTTCGAACGTCGCCTGCCGTCCTCCCGCGACGAAGATCAGCGCGATCGAATGCACGCCCGTGTTCCGCGTAAACTTGACGCGGAATCGTATTCGCCCGCAGGTTGGACGGGAATCATGATCCGGGCGCCGGTTTCGGCGGTAACGGTCAATTCGTCGCCCTTCCGTTGCCAGCGACCTGCTGCTGTATGCTCTTGCGGATTGATCTCCTTGATCAAGTTTATCCATTTCGCATCGTCGGCGAACACAGTTGCCGTCACGGCGATCGCTATGGAAAAAGTCAACGCCCGAAAGAGTTTCATAGAGTTTCCCGCTTCAAGTGTTGTGGTGAATATGTCGCCTAGAAACAGAATCCGGTGGCCATTCGCCGCTTCACTGTCGCGTTGGCGGTGGTTGTGGAAGGCAATCTTCTAACATTTCAATTTGAAACTTCAAGTCGCGAAAGACGGCGGCCAATCCGAAGACGAAAAGTCCCCAAGAAAATGCTCCGATGCACGTCATGCCCATGAAGAGATATTGGATTGTCTCCGCTCGGTTGGTGGCCATCAGGTTGAAGAGCAGCGATCCAACGCGGCTGATGAAGGACGCTCCGGCGATGCCCGCCATTCCGATCGTCACCAAATACATGAATCGCGACAGATGGCGATAGCGAATCGCAACCACGAACCCAATCACCATCATCAGCAGATATATCCAGCCGATAGCTTGGTACAGTTGCATCCAAATTGGCATACCAGAAGACATCGATCTCCGCCTTTCAGTTTTGGTCCGTGCGGGATTCTCTGTGTTGACTCCACTATACCGGATTGTGTCCGCGACAACCAAACTCAGCGTCATGGATAATGCCGCCTCCAAGATTGAAGCACTTGATCAAAATCGCTGTACCATCTTGCGACCGATGGCGAGCGGCATGCGTTAGCTTGCCGGCATGTTTTCGTTGGCGTTAGGCCGGCAAGCTTACGCATGCCGCTCGCCAGGTCATCATTCCGGCGGCCGTAAGCAACGGGATCGCAAGTGGTTACGGCGCCAAGTGCCAGCTTCGTCACTTTGTCTGGATTCTCATTACGAAACGCAGAATAATCTCAAGCCGGTGTGCATCAGTAGTTTAGAGCTGTGACAGCGAGTGTTTCGGGGGTCAGCCATTGACGGCGGAAGACTCGGACAGAATTGCCCCGGCGATTGTCGCGGCTCTTTATGTCGAACATGCTGATGAGTTACGAGCGTTCTTGATCGGTGTGCTTCGAGATCCTGAGTTGGCGGGTGAAGTCCTGCAAGCGACGTTTTCGCGAACGATTGAGGTGGGACACACGGCCAAACAAGAGACCATGAAAGGCTGGCTGTTTCGAGTTGCCTTTAACGAAGCCATGGCGATTCGACGGCGGCAAAAGATTCATGCCAAATCGGTTCAGCAACTGGCGTGGACACAATCGAAGAAAGTTGAAAACCCGGAAGACAGTGCTATCCGTTGGGAAGTTGTCGAACGAGTCAAAGCGGCCTTGAAGATTCTTCCCAAAGAACAGCGAACCGTGGTTTGAATGCGGATTTACGAGGAAAAGACATTTGCCGTGATCGCCGAAGAGTTGTCGCTTCCCTTGGGAACCGTGTTGACTCGAATGCGATTGGCGATGCAGAAACTTCACAAACATTTGGAATCGGGCGAGTGACAGGTTGAATTCCTGGTTTAACGGCAAGCCGAAGGCGACTGCGTTTCATCGTCTCGATCGATGCTGCAAAAAACCGTCGCCTTCGGCTTGCCGTTAAACGAACAAACCAATATCGGGACTGTTGGCCCGAATCAACATAAAGCGGAATACAATGAACGAAAACGATCTTCAATGGACGGCTTTCCGGTACATCGCCGGCGAGCTGTCACATGCTGATGCGGAAGCCTTTGAGGCACGGCTGGCCGACGATCAGGCTGCTCGCGAAGCAGTGGCGGCATCGGTTCAGATGACTCAGGCAGTCGCTTCAATCTCTGATGAAATCACGGCTGGCGATGAAACGGCCGATGAACAGCGACGTAAAAATCGGTGGGCGATTGTCGCGATTGTCGTCTCGGCCGCCTGTCTTTTGATGGCGTCGTCGATACTGTTCACACAGCCGGATTCTCAAACTGGGCTGTCGCAATCTGACGCGCGCGCCGATCAGATTGTTGATGCCTGGGCGAACGCGGCCGAAACCATCCCACCTTCGGTAGACTCGGTTGCGAATGGGCTCGAAGAATCCGTCGACGATGAGTCGGAAGTTGTGGTCCCTGAGTGGATGCTGGCGGCTGTCTCCGAGGATCTTGGCACCGATTCCGAAACCAATGATAAGACCTGGGAGAACTAAATCGATGCGGCATACCACTTGGTTGGTTCCTGTTTGTCTTGCCGTCTTGGCATTCGCAGCGAATGTCATTGCGCAGAACGTTCAGGATAAGCAAGGCAGCGGCACTCAGGTTGCTACCGCGACTGTGACGGCTGGCGAGAAATCGACGAGCAAGAGTCCACGTCAGCCCGTCAGCCAGATTGTGATTACTCCGGCTCGTGAAGCCGCCGCGGTGACATTCGCGCAGACGCACCACGCCGAATTGGCGAAACTTCTTTCGCGCTTGAAGCGCAGAAACAAGACGCAGTACGAGCGGGCGATTCGCGAACTTTTCCGGACGAGCGAGCGATTGGCCCGCATGCAAGAAGTCAATTCCGGCCGATACGCGTCGTCGCTGAAGATGTGGCGACTGAATTCTGGAATCCGGCTGTTGGCGGCGAAAATGACGATGTCGAATGCTCCGCAATTAGAATCGCAATTGAAGGACCTCATCATCGAACGCCAGAACTTGTGGCTCGAACAGTTGCAGCAAGATCGCGATAAGGCACAGGCTCGGTTGGACAGAATCGACGAGAGTATCGGCAAGATTACGCGCGACCGCGAACTGGCCGTTCAAAACGAGTTGACTCGGTTGAAGAAGAGCCTGGGACGGTACAAAATAAAGGCCAGAAAGCAATCCAAGCGGCCCTCCAAACGATCCTCAACCTCGCAAGGCAAGACCTCACCCCAAAAGAAGAACCCAACCCGCGGTTCTGATAAATCGTCGTCCTCAACCCAACAATCCAAATCCAAGTAGGTCCGGCTACAACAAGGTTTTCAAACTACCTCTAATCAGCTCGGACGGGAAACAGGCCTCGTGCCTGGTCCGCGAAACTCCTCAACACGGAAAGGTGATCGCCATGAAACGACTCCTGCCAGTTGCGTTGGCCGTTATCGGAATGACGGCTCCCGCCTACGCAGATGCGGAGATCGAACGCGCTGACAAGCGCTTCACGACGGCCGATGTCAAGGAAGTTCCCAACTTCCGACGTCATGTGGTTCCATTGCTGGGCAAGCTGGGCTGCAACGGCCGCGCCTGCCACGGCTCGTTCAAAGGGCAGGGAGGCTTCCGTCTTTCTCTGTTCGGATACGACTTCAAGATGGATCACGACGGCTTGGCCAAGGGCGACACGAAAAAAGATCGCGATCCTCGCATTGATGTCGAGTTTCCGGAAGAGAGCCTCGCGCTGGAGAAGTCAACGCTGACGATGCCGCACAAAGGTGGAAAGCGGATGGACATCGACAGTTGGCAGTACAACACCATTTTGACCTGGATCAAAGGCGGAGCCAAAAACGTCGACCTCGAAAAGGAAGCCACGTTTGAACGGCTTGAAGTGACGCCCAAAGAAATGGTCTTCAGCAAGGGCGGCCAGTCGACTCAGTTGAAAGTCATCGCCGTTTGGTCGGATGGTACGCGGGAAGATGTGACGCCGCTGTGCCGTTTCAAGACAAACGACGATCAAATCGGCAAGACCGATGAAAACGGCAAAGTCACCAGTAATAAGCCCGGCGACACGCATATCGTCGTGTTCTATGACAACGGCCTCGAGCCGGTTCCCGTGATCCAGCCAGTTTCGGATAAGGTCGGCAAGAAATACCCGAAGATCGCAGCCAAAACGAAGATTGACGAGTTGGTTTTAACAAAGCTCCGCAAATTGGGCGTTGTTCCGTCGGAACTGGCTTCGGATACCGAATTCTTGCGTCGCACGACGCTGGATATCACGGGATCGCTGCCGGCTCCGCAGGAAATCGAGGCATTCCTGGCCGACTCATCCGCCGACAAGCGGTCGCGTAAGATCGACGAATTGCTGGAATCTCCCGCATACGCTGCGTGGTGGGCTACAAAGCTCTCTGACTTCACCGGCAACAACGCCGACGCCATTCGTAACGCGGTACCACGCGGACGCGGGACGCGACGTACGGCCTCACATGACTGGTTCGAGTGGTTGGAAGCCCGTTTGGCCGAAAACACTCCGTACGACGAAGTGATTGAACGCATCGTGGTTGCCGACAGCCGCAATCCCGACGAAAGCTACACGGATTTCTGCAAGTCGATGAGCAACATCTACAGCAAGAATCCGACCCAGGAATTTGCTGACCGGCACTACATGCCCTACTACTGGGCCCGTCAGAATGTCCGTCAGCCCGAAGAGAAGGCGATCGCATTCGCATACTCATTTCTTGGAATCCGAATTCAATGTGCCCAGTGCCACAAACATCCGTTCGATCAATGGACGCGAGATGATTTCAAGTCGTTCCGCGCGTTGTTCACCGGAATTCAGGGTTACCGCCGCAACAATTCACGCAACAAGGACGAATACGACGCGATTCTCAAGAAGTTGAAGATCGATCCGAAACTCCGCGGTAATCAGCAACGAAACGAGTTCGGCCGTTTGCTGGCGGAAGGCAAAACGGTTCCGTTTTCGGAAACTTATGCGACGAAAATTCGGTTGAATAATAGTGCGTCTCAGCAGTTGGCCAGAATCGATGGCCAAATGGAACGTTACAGGCAGGCTTTGGCCGCGGCTAAGGAAAAGGGCGACAAGAAACAGATCGAGCGGCTGCAAAGCCAAATCGACAGGCTGCCCCGACGTATTCAGCAATTGAAAGCGCGGGCTGAGCTCGAGTCTCCCTACGCCAAGCTGCTGGGTGGCGATGTCGTGGATGTTGGAGTATACGACGATGTCCGCCAACCGCTGATGGATTGGATGAAGAAGTCGCCGTTGTTCGCACGTGCCTTTGTGAATCGCGTGTGGGCAAATTACTTCAATGTCGGAATCGTCGAACCGACCGACGACTTGAGTCTTGCCAATCCGCCAAGCAACAAAGGACTGCTTGATTATTTGACCCAGAGCTTCATGGACAGCAAGTTCGACATGAAAGAGCTCCATCGCGAGATTGCCAACAGCGATACTTATCAACGCAGTTGGAAACCAAACGATACGAATTTGGCCGACAACCGTAACTTCAGTCATTCGATTCCACGACGTCTGCCGGCCGAGGTGGCGTACGATGCTTTAGTTCAGGCGACCTCGTCGGATGCGAAGTTCGTGGCCATGCACAAGGAAATGGCCGGGCGAGCGATCGCGATTCCGGGCGCTAGTGCTCGGTATAACAATCGAAACAACAACGGTCCGACGTATGCGTTATCGATCTTCGGCCGCTCGATCCGCGACAGCAATTGCGACTGCGATCGATCATCCGATCCGACGCTGATGCAGACGGTCTATCTGCAAAACGATCAGGACATTTACAACATGATCGATCGCGGCGGTTGGGTGGCCGAGGTGGCTCGGGGGCTGGGACTTCAGGTGCCGGCGGCACGGGGACGCACTCCACGGAAGCCGCGCAACTACAAGAAACAGGTCAAGCAATTCGAGCAACGCGTCAAGAAAGCGAAAAAGCAGGGCAACGACCGGCAGGTGAAGCAAGCCCAACGCCAATTGACGGCGTTCAAGAACCGTTTCGAGCCGAAAAGACAAACGAAACCGGAAAAGGTCGCTCAGCTTGATTCAGCTTCGGTTGTTAAGAGTGCCTACCTGCGAACACTCAGCCGTGCGCCCAGCGATGACGAACTGAAACGCTCGCAGGAATATATCGAGCAATCCGAAGATACTCTCAACGGTATCCGCGGCTTGCTGTGGGCGTTACTCAACACGAAGGAGTTCATTGTCAATCACTAACGATCACGATCAGAGGCCCCGCATTTTCAAAATGCCGGGCCTCTGAAACGACCACCAACCAAACAGCTAGTTTTCAACAATTTGAAAGGGAAAAAATGGCTCTTCACAAAACTTGCGACGGCGTGCGACGACGTGACTTTCTGAAAGCCGGTGTCATCGGTGGGACCGGACTGACGCTGGCCAGCTATCTGCAACTGGCCGAAGCGGGACAGGTCAGCGAATCGAAGGCCAAGTCGGCCATCTTCATCAACTTGCCTGGTGGCCCAACTCACATGGACACGTTCGACCTGAAGCCCGATGCTCCCAAAGAGTATCGCGGACTGTTCGATCCGATCGACACCAACGTGTCGGGCATCCAAATTTCCGAGCACTTGCCGAAACTGGCGCAGGTGATGGACAAGTTTGTGATCCTGCGTGGTGTCAGCCACACACTGGGTGCTCATCGGCTCGGTCAGGAATACGTCAACACAGGCAACAAGCCGCTGCCGGCGTTGGAATATCCCGGTTTCGGTGCGGTCGTCAGCAAGGAAAGACCGGGAGCCGACGACTTGCCACCGTTCGTTGCCGTCCCCAACACCAATCAGCGACCAGGATTCCTGGGAGTGCAATATGCGGCATTGAACACCGGGCGGGCACCTCAGCCCGGCCAGCCGTTTAGCGTGCGTGGCATTCAGCTCGGTAATGGACTGACCATTGAGGACGTCGACAAGCGGAAGAATCTGCTAAGCGACCTCGACAAGACCTTCGCGGGACTCGAGAAGAACAACCAGTTGCTGGCCGGTCTCGACCGGTTCAGCGAACAGGCGCACGCGATGATCACGTCGAAAGCCTCTCGCGAGGCATTCGACATCAGCAAAGAGGATGCGTCGTTCTCCGAGAAATACGGAGAGACGAGCTTCGGCCAGAGCTGCCTGCTGGCGACGCGTTTGATCGAGTCGGGTGTCCGGTTCGTGACGTTGACCCACGGTGGATGGGACACTCACCGAGACAACTGGACGCGGCTCAAGGAACGCTTGCTGCCGCCGTTTGACGAGGGACTGTCGGCGTTGTTGGCCGGCCTGGAAGAAAAGGGATTGCTGAAATCGACTGCCGTTTACGTGACGGGTGAGTTTGGCCGGACGCCGAAGATCAACCAGCGCACTGAAGAAGGCGGACGTGACCACTATCCACGCTGCATGTTCATGCTGCTGGCCGGCGGTGGTGTCCGCGGCGGCCAAGTACTCGGTGAGAGCGACGAGAAGGCTTCGTTCCCAGCCGCGAAGGGTTTCTCACCCGACGACGTGGCTGCGTCGTTTTATCACAACCTCGGCATCGACCACACCAAGGAATACCACAGTACGACCGGCCGGCCGATCATGATCGTCCGCAACGGTACGGTCATTCCAGAACTGTTTGGTTGATCGAAGTTTTTTGAAATCCGCAATTCTCGCCGCGAGTCGTCGTTGGCTCGCGGCGTTTTTTATGAACTCTCTGGTTGAGAGAGATAACCACGACAACCCGTTTGATCATCGGAGACACGTCAATGAAACAAATTGCACGAACCGTTCTAACACTGGCGTTGGCTGCCTTGGTGGCAACCTCGGCATTCGCCGACGATGCACAGAAGAAGTAAAAGAAGCGTGATGGGAAAGGCAAACGAAAATCGCGGCAAGTCAGCGTGGCCCAATTTTTGGGCAAGGAATTGTTGAAGAGCCTGACGGAAGAACAGAAAAAAAAGATCGCCGAATTGAACAAGCAGTACGGCCCAAAATTGGCCGAAATGCGGAAGAAGCAGGCTACGGTCATAACTCCTGAAATCCGCAAGAAAATGGCCGCAGCTCGCAAAGGCAAAAAAGGAAAGGAAGCTAGAGAGGCTGCCGCTGCGATCCTCAGCGCCGATCAAAAAAAGCAACTTGGCGAGATTCGCAAAGGATTTGGCAAGACCAACAAAGAAATCCGTGACAAGGTCCTCGCGGTCCTGACAGCCGATCAAAAAGCCAAAGTTCCAAAACGCGGTCGTGGCAAAAAGAAGTCCGATAAGAAATCGGCTAAGAAGGGTGACAAGAAACGCACGAAGAAGACCGAGACAAAGTAATTCCGGCTGTCGATTGATACACGAAAATCGGCGAGCCAACGTGACATATCGCGTTGGCTCGCTTTTATTTGCGCTGATTCCGATGTGTCAGTTCGGCAGGCATTTCAAGCAAACAACGGCTGGGCCACCGACCGAAAAGTTAGTCTGCCACCCGACGTCGCGCGCTGGCAAGCACTTGATTCTGCCCGTCAACATCGCATTCTCGCACCTGCCTACTCGGCATAAACGATCACGTAAGTTCGATAAGACAGGGGTCGTGCAAAACCCGTCAGGATCACGTCAAGGTTGTCGGCAAAGTGATCGATAACAATAAGGCAACCTGTGATTGGCAACACGCTGACTGACTCTCCACTCTCCATTCGCCATTCTCCAGACGGAGCCTCTTCATGTTCTACCTCTTCGTCATCACGGTGTTTTCCTTAGTGTTTGCCCTCTGTGCCCCCATTAACAATCCTACCGCTTAGAGCAATTTCTGCACGCTTATCGGATGGTTCCGACTGACACGGCTTCAATCGTTTGATTCAGCCGTTCCGATCCGACTCTCGAATTCGCATCGAGATTCGAATGCTGATCGGGAAGATCGTGCCACTGCCCGCATTCAAGTTGGGCGACACTTGTGGATCGCCTTCTGTTCTTTCTTGTCTTTCAGCCGTTTCAATGTCCGTTCCAACCGTCGCTTCATTTCTTGCGAGCGCCATTTCAAGAATTCCTGTTCGGCCTCGTCGCGTTTTGCTGGCTCGATCGCTTTCGCCGGACGAATTGTGATCCGTCCGAATGTGATCGTTTCTTCGGCGCGGTCGACCGTCGTGATCTTGTTGCCGTCAACAACCAATGTGACTCCCACGTTTGCTTCGACGACCGGCAGGCCATTCTCACGACCGCGGCTCAGGACGGCTTCGTCCTGTGCCTTCGATCGTGATCCGAACGAGGGAATTAAAAGAAACTGCGCGCCATCCAAGGCCGGGATGCGGGCCAGCGCCGGATTCCAACGGTCGTTGCAGATCATCAAGCCACATCGGCCAAACGGAGTATCAAACGCACGGCTGGTTTTTCCCAACCGATTGAACCACCACGACGGATCATAGCCCTCGGCGAATTGCATCTTGTGGTACTTGCCGCAAATCTTTCCGTCGTGGTCGATGAAGATCGCACAATTGAAAACGTCTTTCTCGATCAATTCCGCCCAACCGAAAACCAGGCACATCTTCAATTCGGCCGCCAGCTTCTGAAAACGGCGGATGATTGCGTGGTCGATCGGAATGGCGACGTCCTTCATTTTCTCGGCGGCCGCCTGACCGGCGATAATCTCGTTGACGACATAACCGTCCAGCGCGCCTTCTGGTGCTACGGCCATTTGAGCACCACCCTGTTTAGCTTTGCGAAACGCGGCTTCCAACCGATCCGCGTTGCCCGCAAGATCGAACTTCTTGGGAACAAACGAAACCGCTGCAACGCGGACACTTATTCTCTCGGAACCAGACGCATGCCGCTCGGCACTCCGTGCTTGCTGTGTGGCAAGGAATGCGAACAAAGACAAAAAGCACAACACAAAACACACATTCCCAATGCGAATAATACGCGCCATGACGATCTCGTTCAGAAAAATGGAGAGGTGGATTCAAAATCGTGAGGACGAGACTCCCGGCGAGCCAAGATCTTCTGCTCTGCATTTCCAAACTTGAGCTTCGTCTATTTCGGCGACCGGATTCCGAAAAGGACTTTTGTTCGGGCTTCAATGCTCTCACCGAGTGCTTCACCCAACCGCAGTCCGTTCATGGCCTCGCTCTTGCAATAGTACGTCAAGTAATTGCGAGCCAGTTTGGCTTCGCCGGCTTTGTACAGCGTCAATGCCGTGCGTTCGATCGACTGCTGGCGTTCAATCAGCTTCGATTCGAATGCGTTGAGCGATTCAGTGACTTCGGGCAGGAATTTGTCCTCGTGTTCCTTCGTGAGATAAAACAGTCGTTTGTAAACACGGAACGCGTATCGCGTGGATTCGATGCCTCGAAAATTCGGATCGACAAACTTGGAGGCTTCTTTTTCCGTCAAGTATCGGTGCTTTTTGTATTCAGCGGGAACATCGTCGGCCCCCAAATAATACGGAATGAATGGAGCCGTCAGCGGGCTGGTGGCGGCAACCCACAACATGCCGAGTTGCGGGTGAATGTTGTCTCGCAAGTGAGCGACTTGGCCGTATCCCGCGCTGTCGCGTGTCAATTCCGGAGTGCGAACGGCCGCCATGACGTCCCGCAGTGTGATCTTTCCTCTTAGCTTGCCGAGCCGTTTTTCCATCATCGCGACGGCCGGGTGCCGCATCTTACCGTCACCGTAAATCTTGTTCACATTGAATGGCTCGTTCGATTCAGGATCGTACCAGCCCTGCTCGATCGCGAATGAAATCAGATTGGTCGAGCCCATGAAATTGGGATCCTTCCGAAAGTTCAATGGAATCTCGCCGATGTAGCCGGGACGCGAGACGCGGATGTCGTCGGGGCTCAATCGTCGGGCGACCCACAAGCCTTTGCCTCCAGCGAAATTGATGACGATCCATCCTTCGTTCACGTCAGCAAACAAATGCGAATTGCCGCCGTAAGTCGAGAATCCATACTTGTTCATCAAGTCACCGATGATCGCGACCGCTTCCCGTGCCGTCTTGGCTCGTTCGAGGGCGATTCTGGCGAGATCGCTGTAATGCGGGCCTCGCTGCGGGTTGGGCGTCATTTGGCGGAGTTCTTCGCGCGACGGAGACCAGATGTCGCGCGCGGCAACGTGGTATTCGTTCAGACCGCCATTGGTCAGCGGCGCGGGAAAGCCGGCGAACGCCGAATAGTCCATCGTGATGAACTTCGCCGTGCGTGCGACTTGTGGGATCTTGATCAACTTACCCGGATACCGGGCTTCGCTAGTAGCACCAACTCGGATCGTCGCGCCGCGCGGGTACGTACGGCTTGCAACGATTTCAAGCCAATGGCTGGAAGGCTCGTCGCCGTATCCCGCCAAAAACGTGCTGCCGTCGGCTGTGCAGTTCTTGCCGATGAAAATGCCATAACTTGCAACAGCGGCGGTCTTGGATTGCGTCAACACCAAAAGCATCGCGATCGACAAGGCGAGAAACCTAGATCGCGGCCGCCGCGATTTCGAAAGAACTGAATTGGAAACGGATGACTTGGTTTTGTCGTGAATGTACATCGTATTGATTTCAGTTGCACAAGGCCGCGAATTCAATGCTTACTCGTTTTTTTCTTCTCGATGGAATTGCGAGCCTTTTCCGATTTGAGGAATTTTGTGAGCTTCTCGACCAATTCTGGATCCTTTTTTTCGAGCGCCGCCAAGTATTTCTTGCCCCTGGAAACATGAACTGGAATTGGGGTCGACTTCGAATTTGACTCGTCGTTCGCGGCAGCAAACATGTAACGGATGATCGCTCGTTTGAACCACACTTCGTGGTACGGTTTGACTCCGTAGAGCTTCATCAGCCGATCTTGGATGCTCCAGTCCTTCCAGCGCTCCAGGTCGCGAATTGCCAAGTCAGCCAGTTCGGGCAGGTCGAGCACAAGACGCATGGACTCATTCAAACGTGGGCGAGTGATTCGGTCCGGCGCTTCCGCCCGCATGAATCGTACGGCGTAGATCGCGCAATAGGATTCCGCGAAGACAATCCCCTTCTTGAGTTTCGCGCGTTCGAGGACTCTTAATCCCTTCTCTCCCGTCAGCAACAGATAACCGCACATCACTCCACAGAGACCAGCACGAGAATCCGTCGAGTTTTTGACAATCTCGGTTTCCATTCGCTTGGCATCTTCCGCATTGCCACACAGGCCGAGCATGCTTCCATAGAGTCCGCGACGGTGACGCGGAGCTTTGCCGTCAAACAGCCACGCCCGAAGTTTTTCTCGTGGCAAACGTCTCGCTAGAGAAATCAGTTTCTTGAACGGGACCTTGGCGAATTCATCGTACGCATCTTCCGCGATAAGCCGTTCGTTCGATTCCAAGAATCTCACAAAGTACTCCAAGCGTCTTTGAACGGCGAGGGTCGGTGGTGGAGCATCGACGATGTATTTGAACGTGGCCTGGTTGACGTGCAGCGGACTCGATTGGCCTCT
>CAUZVF010000012.1:0-17525 GCA_963582955.1 Planctomycetota bacterium | reverse complement strand
GGCAGATCCTCTCTGGCGGCAGTTCTGAGACGAATCCGGCGGTGCCCGATACGATTCGTGATGTCTCGGAGTCAGTGATGCGAAAACTCGTTGGCGATTCCAGCATTGACTTTGTGTTGACGATCGGTCGTGACCAAATCGCCCAGAACGCGGAAAAACTGATTCAGGAAGATCTGGATGGATTTGAAGCAGGCATCGACATTATTACCGTCAAGTTGCAAACCACGTCGCCACCCACCGTGAAAGTTAAAGACGCGTTTCAAGAGGTCAATCGCAGCCGGCAAAGAAAGGAGAAAGTGGTCTTCGAAGCAATGGGCGAACGCAACAGCATCATTCCCGCGGCACGTGGAGAAAAGTTGAGGACGATCGCCGAAGCAGAGGGCTATCAACAACGGATCATTCTTGAAACGACTGGCAAGACAAATGCGTTTCTTTTTCAATTGACGCAGTACAAACTGGCACAGGAAGTCACCAGGAAGCGGCTTTATTTGGAGGCCATGGAAGAGATCCTCGGGACCGTGGGCCACATGACGATCATTGATGAATCGATTCAAGGCGTGCTGCCGTTGCTGAATCTTGACGACGCGCCCGGAACGCCAGCACTGCGGAAAGGAGGCCAACGATGAAAGGTCGCATCGTTGTAATTCTGATTCTTCTACTGGGAATTGGTTCCGTCGTGCTCTTCGCCTCCACGTTCGTTGTCGAGGAGGGCAAGCAGGCGATCATCACTCAGTTCGGCAGACCTGTAAAGAAGGTCCAAGCGGCTGGATTGCACTTCAAGTTGCCGTTCATGCAGGAAGTGCATTACCTTGAAAGCCGGTTGCTTCCGTGGGACGGCGCACCCGAAAGTATGCAGACTCGTGACAAGAAACGAATCGACATCGATGTCTGGGCGCGCTGGCAAATCATCGAGCCCAAAACGTTCTTTGTGAAGGTGCAGACCGAGCAAGGCGGGCAGAAAATCCTCGACGATCTTCTCGGTTCGGCTGTTCGTGATGTTGTCGCCCGGCACAAGCTGATCGATGTGGTCCGCAAGTCCAACGACGAACTCGTCTATGAAATTGTTGATTTGGAACGCACCGCGGCTGAAAAAGTGAACGGGAACGGACGGGATGACGTTGAGAACGAAATCCTGGCTGGTGTCGACTTACAAGAGTACGGTATGAAATTGAGAAAAGTCCGAATCAAACGTGTCAACTATGTCGAATCGGTGCGGCAGACGGTGTACCAACGCATGATTTCAGAACGAGAGCGGGTTGCGAAGCTCTATGATTCGGAAGCCCTGGAAGAGAAGAGCATTATCCTTGGCCAGATGCAAAAGGAATTGGATCAGATCCAGGGTGAAATGGAACAAGAGTCAGCCGAAATTCGGGGCAAGGCCGATGCGGATGTCATCAAAATGACGGCCGAAGCCTACGGCCAATCCGATGAATCGATCGAATTCTTCGAGTTTCTCCGACGGCTGGAACTCTTCAAAAAAACACTCGGCCGCGAGACACGTTTGATCTTGTCGACGGAAAGCGACTTATTTCAATTGCTCAAGCAGCCTGGCGAGCCAATTCCCAAACCGGTGACCTCCCAAAGATCGGGTCCGTGACTCGTCGGCGGAACTGTTTGGCTGATACTTACTGGACTCGGCTGATCCCACGTCGGCGGACTCACGTCCGCCGCTCGCCTGAGTTTTTTGGGGCTCAGGTCCGGGTGCTATCCGTCGATTGGAGTTTGGCGAGGCGCTAAACTGAGCGGCTCAACATTCGCGAGCGACGAACCATTGTCCCGCAGAATATCCTCACGAGTCCACGGAATGCGATTATTTTGTGGATGAGCGAAAACTGTTTGGAAAAGTTGCAGTTTGCCACTGCGAAAAGCACCGATTGATGACGCGAGATAGAGTTGCCACATCCGCACAAACCGCTCGTCGAACATCTGCCGCACTTCGTCGATGTGATCTTCAAAGTTCGTTTGCCAGTCTTCCAGAGTTCTGGCGTAGTGTAACCGCAGATTCTCGACGTCGATAATCGAGAACTGGTGACGTTCGAAAATGGTCATCAATTGCGACAGGCTGGGCGGCTGGGCTCCGGGGAAAATATAACGTTTGGCCCAGGCATCGAACGGCCGGGCGATGTTCAGCCCGATGGTGTGGATCAGGCCCAGGCCGTCTGGTTCCAAAACTTGATGGATGACATCACCTAAATGCACGTAGTTCTCGATCCCGACGTGTTCCAACATTCCGATTGAAACAAAAGCGTCGTAACTTCCCGAAATGTTCCGCCAGTCATCCTCGACAAATCGCACTTGGTCTTGCAGGCCTTGCTCGCGCGCCTGCTGACGGGCGAAGGCGACTTGTTCGGCCGAAACGTTGTACGCGGTCACCGAGACGTCGTATCGAGATGCCATGTACAACGCGAGTCCGCCCCAGCCGCAACCGGCTTCAACAACGTTTTGTCCCGGCTGGAGCCTGAGCTTTCGGCAGACCAAATCGAGCTTGGCTTCTTGAGCCGCGGCCAGCGACAATTGCGGCTCGGGATAATAGGCACAAGTGTAAACCATGCGTGGATCAAGCCACAGCCGATAGAATTCATTGCTGATGTCGTAATGATGGCTTGCGTTTTGTTGGGATCGTCGGATCGTATTCGTGAGATGGCGTGCCGGGCGGATCGATATTGCCCGGCTGCGCTGCACGGCCTCGCAGAGATCGGTCAGAGACCCCGAGACTTGCACGCGGCCGTCCATCCAGCCTTCGCCAAACCCCAACGTGGGTTGCCACAACATTGACAATAGAGTGCGCCGATCCGCCAACCGCATTTTCGACACAATTTGAGCCGCCCGCGAAGTCGTGATTTCCTCGCCATTCCACAATTCGATCGAAACCGGCGGATTGCCGGACCTTCGCAAGAGCTGACGGACAAGCCAACGATCCACGAATGTCACCCGCGATACGCGACGGCGCGGTGCGTCTCGCGTTGGCCGCTCCGCAGTGGATTCTCGAGGTGTCGTGGCAGGATCAAGCATCGTCATTGAAGTTCAGTTCAATTGTGCAACTTCAGCAGTATCACCCAATATTGGCACCGTTAGCGTGCTCATTATCAACATAATCAAATGTGATAACGACTTTCAACAATTTATCGCATGCCGGATTTGGAAATCTGTTTTTTTTGAGCTCGTCACAGCCGTGGTCTTCCTGGTTTGACTAACCCGAACATTCAATTCCGAAACGACGCGCCCCTTCATTCGTACTTCGCGATGATCCGGGGAATGGCCGCACGAGCGGCCTCGCGACCGGCGTTGATCACTTCTGTCGATTGCGAAAAGTCGAACCACTCAACCCCAACCCGCGGACTGATCACAAAATCGGCCGCCTCGCGAACGTGCTTGCGGAATAAGGTCTCACCAATATCATCGACCCGCATCAGCACGTCGATCGCCGTTTCGCAACGAGTGAGTGGTTTGGAATCGCTGCTGACTTCCACCGCCACAAGACATGCCGGCGAGTAGGATCGCGCCAGTGTCGTGGGCAGCGAATAAAAGACGCCTATGTCGCATAGCAACATTCCGTCGAATTCGACTGGTGGCCAAATACCGGGCAGAGAAGAAGAGGCTCGCACGGCCTCGCGAACAGGTCCCTTTTCGACGATTACGCTGTGTCCGCTGAGCAAGTCGACGGCGACGACGCTGAAGGGGATCTTTGCGTCGGCGATGTCGGCTTCCGGCAGCAGTTGGTCAACCACGTCTTGAATGATGATTCCAGGCAACAACGATGGCCGCGTGCTGATGCGGTGGAACAGCCGATTCCCGCGCAGATAGTCCTTCACACGGCCGTACCAACTGAAGTAACCACCGGGAGCGTCGTCATCTCCGCTCGATGAAACTCCGAACAGAATCTTTTGATGCCGTTGAAAACCCTCGGACAATAAGAAATCGATTGCCCGTTTCTGAGCCGTGACGACATCGGAGTCGAAAACATACATCGCGCCGGCCAGACTGCCGCTGCTGACGCCGACGATCCGTTCGATCGTGAATCCCGCCTTTTCAAGTTCCTCAATGACACCCAGATGAGCTACCCCGCGTGCGCCGCCGCCACCCAGCGCCAGCGTGATTGGCGGTACTTTTGCTCCATCGGGCCGTTGTGTCGTCGATGTCACAACCAGCGATTCCGTTTCATCAAAAAAAGCAAGCCCAGCACCAATCCGCCGGCCACGGCCCAAAATCCAATGTATCCGTATTGCCAGTTCAATTCGGGCATGTATTTGAAGTTCATCCCGTACAAACCCACCAGAAAACTAAGCGGCAGAAAAATCGTACTGACGACCGTCAATCGCGTCACGACATTGTTCGTGTGATAGCTAACGATTCCCATGTAGAGATTAAGGCATTCCGAGAGAACTTCCCTTTCCGTCGTCGCATCGGCGCTCAATCGTTCCAGCAAAATGGCCTTCTTTTCCAGAAACGGCTGCGTGGTCTCTGGGATAAACGGAGACCGCCGCGTTGCCAACTCGTGAATAATCTCACGCGCGGAAATCATCGTCTTTCGGTATTCCAGCAAGCGTCGAATCAGCTCGGACGCACGGATGAAGATCTGGTCATCGGGCTTTTTCATCAATTGCACTTCGACATCGTCGATCTTCTCCGAGAAATGCGTCAACGTTTCGCGATACACATGCGTCAAATGATCGGCGAATTCGAATAACAGAAACCCCGGTGACAAAGCCGCGGTGTGGAAGCCCTCCTTGTAAGTCTGAAACACTTGTTTGAGAAACTGCACGGCACCACTGCGGATCGTGATCAGAAACCGCTCGCCCAGGATCACTTTCACGCTGTTCGATTCGAATTCCTCACCGACAAATCGCGATTCGGTGACGACGAATTGCAGGCACTTGGGGAAAACGTTGAATTGATGCCCGTTTTTTTCGCCGAGGATCGCGTGGACGGTTTCCGGTTCGAGTTGCAATTCTAACAACAGTTCATGAGCGGCGTCGTGTTCGTCCGGCTCGAAATCGATCCAGCAATACCGGCCCTTGCCGCAGGCGTCGCACACGCCGTCAAGCGGGACCTGGGCTTCATGTTTCTGCTGAAAGTCAAACTCGATCGCGACAGCCATCGCCCACGTGCCTTGTCTCGGTTACTCGAACACAGAATCGTCCGACGTCTTCCAGGTAGCATAAGCGTCCCACTTGTGCATTGGAATCGTTTGCTTTGCAAATGGTCAGAACAAACTTGCGTAAGCAAGGGCCGATCGATAAGTGCGTAGCACGGTTTGCGTTCAGCAAACCGTGTCGCGAAGCGACGGGAAACCGCTCACCGATGCCCAAAGAGAATAGAATCATGCTAACGTCGAAAGATTGAGCTGCGGTTTCCGGCGGCTGCGCCGCACGCCTTCTGCGAAGACGTGGTACCCGATCGATTTAAGGAAGCCGGAATACGTCAAACTACACCAAGATATCGTGCACGATCTCGCCGTGGATGTCGGTCAGGCTGAAGTCTCGGCCGCCGTGGCGATAGGTTAGCTTTTCGTGGTCGAGGCCCAGTAGATGCAGGATCGTGGCGTGCAGGTCGTGTAGGTGGACTTTGTCTTTGACGGCGTAGTAGCCGTATTCGTCGGTGGCTCCGTAACGGATGCCGGGTTTGATGCCGCCGCCGGCCATCCACATGCTGTAGCCCTGCGCGTTGTGGTCGCGGCCGTTGTCGCCTTGGGCAACCGGAGTGCGGCCGAATTCGCCGCCCCACAACACGAGCGTGTCGTCAAGCAGGCCGCGCGATTTTAGGTCTTTCAGCAGTGCGGCGATCGGTTGGTCAACTTCCATCGCGTTATTGCCGTGGCCGCTCTTTAAGTTGCCGTGCTGGTCCCACTTGTAACTGTGAGTGCACTGGATGAAACGCACGCCCGCTTCAGCGAATCGCCGAGCCATCAGGCATTGACGGCCGAAGTTGCGCGTCTTGTCGTTGTCCAAACCGTAGGCTTTGTGAGTCGCCTCGGTCTCGTTGCTGATGTCCTGCAACTGGGGCGCGGCGGTTTGCAATCGGAAAGCCAGTTCAAACGAGTTGATGCGGCTTTCCAAATCGCTGTCGGGGCCGGTCTGCTCGAGGTTGCGCAGGTTCATTTCTCGCAACAGATCCAATTCCATGCGTTGCAGGTTGATCGGTGTCTTGTCGAAGTTCTCGATGAACGGAATCTTGGCCTTATCCGACGGAATGCTGGCGTTGCCCAACGGAGTTCCATGATAGACCGCCGGCAAGAAGGCTGATCCGTACGCGTTGACTCCGCCGTGAGTCAGCGTCGGGCACATCGTGATGTAACCCGGCAAGTCCTGATTCTCCGTACCTAGGCCGTAGGTAATCCACGATCCCATGCTGGGCCGCACGAACGTATCGCTGCCGGTGTGTAGTTCCAACAGAGCCGCTCCGTGTCGCGAGTTTGATCCATGCATGGAATTGATGATGCAGAGGTCATCAGCACACGAGCCGACATGCGGAAACAGATCGCTGACCCACGCGCCGCTCTGGCCGTACTGCCGAAATTTCCACGGAGACTTCAACAGGTTGCCGGTCGCCGACGAGACGACTCGCGGCTTGGCGAACGGGACGGGCTTTCCGTGATCGCGTTCGAGCAACGGTTTGTAATCAAACGTATCAACCTGCGACGGCCCACCGTGCATGAACAGGAAAATAACCCGCTTTGCCTTTCCCTCGAAATGCGAATGCTTCACGGCCAGCGGCTTGTCATCCGTGTGCGACTCGCCAGCGCGCGAGAGGGACGATTCATCCAACAAACTCGCCGCCGCCAGCCAGCCAAAACCGCTGGCCGAGAGCTTCAACATCTCGCGTCGGGAATAGGTTGGTGTGAATCGGTTGCAACGCATGAATTTGCCTTTGTCGCATGTCATTAGTGGAGATTAGCGAAGATTAGTGTTCCTAAATCTGAAACACTAATCGACGCTAATTCTCGCTAATCTCAAACTTGGGATCTCGAAAGAATTGGCGTTACCTATTTATTCTACGTAGAGAAACTCGTTCGATGCCAGAACGGCTCGGCAGATACTTTGCCAGGCCAGAATCCGGCTCTCTTCCAGTGTTTTGCCGTTGTTTGTCGCGATCGAAACATATTGTTGGGCATACTTCAGCATTCGTTTAGACTCGGACGGAGATGGATGACGACCGACCGCTCGCGTGAATAATGCACCAAGTCGGGATAGATCGTCGAGGTCTACGTTCCCGACAAGTTCCTCTGCCAAATGGCGAGTTTGTTGCGCGACCAATTTGCTGTTCATCATGAATAACGCCTGCGACGCCACGGTCGTCGAAGAACGTTTTCCGTTGATGACACTGGGTTCGGCGAAGTCGAAGGCTTGGAAAACGTCGTACAGAGCGCTGCGGACGACGGGCAAATAGACTGCCCGACGAAGCGGTTCGTACACAACGGGATCGACGTTGGCCGTGCTGGTGACGTAGGCTCGGTTGGCCGTGGGCAGCAGCGATCCGCCCATTGATTGGTCGAGCGATCCGCACGCGAAAAGAATCGAATCGCGGACAGCTTCGGCTTCCAGACGTCGGCGATTCATTCGCCACCACAACCGATTGTCGGGATCGACAGACATGGCGACTTCGTTGTGTGAAGTGCTCATCTGATAGGCCGACGAGAGCATCACTGTCCGATGCAGTTTCTTGATCGACCAGTCGGCGTTTACAAATCGGCTCGCCAGCCAATCCAGCAGTTTCGGATGCGTGGGGCGATCTCCCAGCGAGCCGAAATTGTCGGGCGAGCGGACTAGGCCGGCTCCGAAATGCCACCGCCAGATGCGGTTGACGATGACTCGTGCCGTCATCGGATGATCGGCGTTGGATATCCATTGAGCCAATTGCAACCGGCCACTCTGTTGTTTGCCAATCGGAGCCTGATTCTCGCCCGCCATGATCCGCAAGACTCGCCGCGGGACGATTGCTCCTTGAGTGATGTGGTTGCCGCGGATGTGAATGCGGATGTCTTCGATCTTTGCATCGGACACCGCCATTGTTTCGGGAAACTTCGGCAGCGCCATTTCCAACGACTTCAAATTGTCACGCTGTTTCTTCAATGTCGCGGAAGTTGCTACGGGATAGTACTTCTCGATGCTCTTGGTTACGGCGAATGGTCCCTTCGCTTCAAAGAGCAATTTGCGTGCGTTTTCGAGCTGGGGATTCTCGAGTGCCGTTGCCTTGGCGTTTTTCGCTCGCAGTTCACGCCATGCGGCATCGGCCTGTTGAAATTGCTTGGCGAGTGCTCTGGCGTCCCGCTGGAATTGCGAGTTTCGATCGGTTTCAGTCGTATCGAGAAACTTGACCCATTGCTGGATGAATTCGGGGATGAGTTGGTCATCGTCGTTTAACCGCGAGCGGGCACCGACCGTAGGTTGGTCAGCGATCGCGCCTGCCGGTGCGTCTACAGGCGCCTCTGAAAGCGTGTTCGCAGGCGCGGTCGCCGTTGGCTCGCGGTTAAACGAAGCCAGCATGCTGATCGGGACGAACAACAGTTTGTCGATGTGTGGGAAGAATTGTGGGTGTTCCAGCCGGATTGTGTTCTTGCCTTCTTTGAACTTGAAGAAACCCTCGACGAACCACTTTTGACCTGTTGGGTTCCAGCTTCCGGTGACTTCGCGGGCCGCGTCGGTTTTGACGACCGACTTGTTGATACTCAGCTTGCACGGCCGTGAACCGGCGGCGGCGTACCGGAGTTCAAATTGGTAATAGCCCGCCTTCGCAAGCTCGACGTCGTATTCGACGAAGTTTGGCAGTTCGCCACGATTGACGAGGACTCCGATGCCGGCTCCGTACGAACCGAAATCCTTCGTGACGTTGCCCCGCGTGTAATCCTCGGCTTCGATCAGTTGCAGGCCGGGAGTTTTATGCAACGACTTGTCGGCTCCGTACGACTTCGCCTGTTTCAGCAGTTTGTCGCGTTCTCGTTTTTGTGAAGCGACCAGGATGTAGGCGCTGACATGCCGTCGCGCTTCGTCCAAAAGTTTTTCGTTGTTGGCCGTGACGAGGCTGTCAACTTCGGATTGCTTGGCGTCGATCTGCTTCTGGTGTCGGTCGCGTTTCTCGACGAGTTCCGGAGCGGCTAACGGTTTTTCCTGCCAGCGCGCGACGACATTGTGGTTTTCCATCGTCTTGGTGCTCTTGAAGATACCGGCCAACGAATAGTAATCGGCTTGCGGAATGGGATCGAACTTGTGGTCATGGCAACGTGCACATCCGAGCGTTAGTCCCATGAAGGCTTTGCCGACGACGTCGATTTGCTCATCAATAATGTCCATCTGCATTTTCATGGGATCGTCTTCCGCGAGCATCTTCGCTCCGAGGACGAGAAAGGTGGTTGCCGTAAGAGCTTCCAATTGCTCATCGACGTTTGCGGATTCTAAAAGGTCGCCCGCGAGCTGTTCCTGAATGAACCGGTCGAACGGTTTGTCCTTGTTAAAGGCGGCGACGACGTAGTCTCGGTATCGAAAGGCGTTGGCATGCGCGAGGTTTTCGTCGAGCCCGTTGGAATCGGCGTAGCGGGCGACATCCAGCCAATGACGTCCCCAGCGTTCACCGTACGCGGGCGAAGCCAGCAGCCGATCGACCAACCGGGCGAACGCATCGGGCGAGTTGTCAGCGAGGAACTCGTCGATCTCGTCCGGGGTCGGCGGCAAGCCCGTCAGATCGAATGTCGCCCGGCGAATCAGCGTTCGTTTGCCGGTGGGCACAGCGGGATGTAACTCGGCCGCTTCGAGTTTCACGAGAATGAAATGATCGATTGGCGACTGAATCCAATCGGTATTCTTCACGTCGGGCAAGGGCGACTCGACCGGTTTTTGAAACGCCCAGAAGCTGCGTTGCGCGTCGGTGAACAACGGGCCGTCGTTCTTCTTTTTCTCTTTCTTGCTGGAAACGAATGCTTTCGAGTTGGGCCAAACTGCTCCGTCCTTAATCCACAGGGCCAAGTCGGCGATCTCGCGAGTCGACAGTTTTGTCTTCGGCGGCATTTTTAGCAGTTCACCGTGGTTGACGGCACGGATCAGCAGACTCTCGCTTGGTTTGCCCGAGATGATGGCCGGTCCCCGCGTTCCACCTTCCAGCAATCCGCCGCGCGAATCCATCGCCAATTCACTCTCGCGGTTCTCGTCGTTGTGACATTCAAAGCAACGGTCGACCATCAGTGGGCGGACACGCTTTTCGAAGAACTCGACGGCTTTGACATCGGGTTCGGCGGCGGACAAAAGACCGCACGCGCAAACGACGACGGCATGGGCGGCAAAAGCGGCGAGGAGTTTCATTTTGTGTGAGAGTTTTCGGGGCGGGAGGTTCGAGGTTGGGTAACACTCATTCTCGTCAAGCGCGGTTCCAAGTGTCAATTGCGATGATGCGATCGGGTAACTTGAATCTGTGGCTCGCGAATGGCGCGAATGAGTCCATCGGGTACCACGTCTTGCCGTTCAGGCAAGGCGTGTGCCGCAGGCACTGGAAACCGCTCTTTTGGCAGCGTCAGCGATTGCGGCGTCGATTCGGGACTCGATCTTCGGTCTGCGTTTTCCAGCGGCTGCGCCGCACCGCTTGTTCCAAGCGGTGGTACCCGGTACCCGGTCGTTCTTGGATAAAGTCGTTCACTCAGGTAAAACAAGAAGAGAACAAAGGCTTCCCAGACGTCGCGGTTTGTCATCGTTGGATTGTAAGGTCGATTTCATGCAACTGTTTCAACGTCATTTGCCGGCATTTGGTTTTGCAGTGTTGCTGCTCGCGATCAGCGTGGTGGTGCGTGCTGATGAACCGAAACCAGTGAAAGAGACACCGTCGCCCAATAAGAAAGTCAGCCCGGAGCACGCCAAGAGGATGGCAGCGGGGCTCGGCCTGTTCAAGAAACAGGTTCGCTCGATTCTGGTCAGCCGGTGTTTGAAATGTCATGGCGGCAAGGACGTTCAAGGCGAATTCGATTTGCGGACCCGCAAAGATCTGTTGAAGGGTGGAGGCGAAGGAGTCGCCGTTGTTCCCGGCAAATCTGGTGGGAGCCGGTTGATGCGGTTGCTGGAACATAAAGAGCAACCGCATATGCCGTATGAAGAGAAGAAGTTGCCGGTGCTGGAAATCTCGGCGATCAAACGCTGGATCGATTTGGGAGCACCATACGACAGTCCGCTCGTAACGACGAAAGCCGTGGCCAAATCGTGGACCGAACGCAAAATTGACCCGTCGGCTCGCCAGTGGTGGGCGTTTCGGCCGCTGCGTGTTGTCGATCCGCCAGCCGTCAAGACAAAGAAATGGGGCGAAACGGATGTTGACCGGTTCGTGTTGGCTAAGCTGGAACAGAATGGACTGACACCGAACACTCGCGCGTCCAAACGTAAGCTGATCCGGCGTGCGTTCTTTGACTTGATCGGTCTGCCGCCGTCACCGGGCGAGGTTGCGCAGTTTCTCAACGATTCGTCGCCGCGCGCGTTTGCCAACACGATAGATCGCCTGCTGAAGAGCGAACATTACGGCGAGCGGTGGGGACGGCATTGGTTGGATGTCGCTCGGTTTGGCGAGAGCTTTGGGTTCGAGCAAGATTACGACCGGCCTCACGCATACCACTTTCGTGACTTTGTGATCAAAGCCATGAATCAAGACATGCCCTACGACCAATTCATCCGCTGGCAATTGGCGGGTGACGAGTTTGCTCCGGAAAACCCACTGGCGATGATGGCCACGGGGTTCCTTGGCGCGGGTGTTTTTCCAACTCAGTTGACGGAAAAGGAGTTCGAATCGGCGCGTTACGACGAACTCGACGACATGGTTAGCACGATGGGAACGTCGATGTTGGGGATCACGATTGGCTGTGCAAGATGCCATGACCACAAGTTCGATCCCATTCCACAGGCCGATTATTATCGCATGATCACGTCGTTCGGCCGCACGATTCGCAGCAACATCGATTTGGACCTCGATCCACAGGGTTACAAGCGTGCGAAACAGGTTTGGCAGCGCGAACACGAGCCGTTGGCCGCCGCGTTGAAGACGTACGAAGACGGCGAACTTGCGAAAAAACTCGATGCACGTATCGCGGATTCATCGAAACTGAAAGCTCCGGAGGCGCGATGGAAGACGCTCGATTTGATCTCATTCAAATCGACGAAGAGCGACAAAGTCACGATGAAGAAGTTGGATGACGGATCAATCCTGGTGACGGGCGACACTCCGAACCAGGATCAATATCAGTTTGTCGCCGAGACGCGGATGCGGAACATCACGGCCGTGCGATTGGATTGTCTGACTCATCCCACGATGAAAAAGAACGGCCCCGGCCGGGCGACCAATGGCAACTTTGCGTTGACTGAGATGAAAGTCCACGTCCGGCCGTTTGGCGATCCGAAGGCGAAACCCGTGCAAGTGAAAATGGTCGCAGCGCGAGCCACTCATGAACAAAATCAGGATCAATTGGCGGTCAAAGGCGTGATCGACGACGGATACGCGTCGGGCTGGGCCGTCGATGGCGGCGGAATCGGCAAAGATCAATCAGCCGCGTTTGATTTCGAGAAGCCGATTGATTTCGAGGGCGGCGTGCGGATTACGTTTAATTTCACGTTTGGCAACAACGTTCAACACAGCATCGGACGCCCGCGGCTGTCGATCACCAGCGATGCGGCTCCCGTGGCGATCGAAGGCGACCGCATCAATCAGCACGTCGCCGACGCACTCGCCGTGTTAAAAAACGGCGGCAAATCGAATGACCTGAATCAGACGCAAAGCAAGTCGCTGCGGCGCTGGTTCTTCGAACAAGATGGCAAATGGGAAAAACTTTACGCGGCAGTCGACGATCACTCGAAGAAGGAACCTCAACCGAAAACGACGAAGGTGATGGTCACGAGCGAGGGCTTCAAGCCGATCCCGAATCACGGCGATGGCCGCGGGTTTCCTCACTTCTATGAACAGACTTACTTCTTGCGGCGTGGTGATGCGAATCAGAAGGAACGTGAGGCATCACAGGGTTTCTTGCAGGTGCTGATGCGATCGGAACAGACAGAAAAGCGATGGCAGACGGCTCCGCCAACAGACTGGCGCACGACGTATCGTCGTCGATCGCTAGCGAACTGGATCACCGATACCGAACACGGAGCCGGGCACTTGTTGGCTCGCGTGATCGTCAATCGATTGTGGCAACATCATTTGGGACGCGGCATCGTGGCGACTCCGAATGATTTCGGAGTTCAAGGTCAGAAACCCACGCATCCCGAATTGATCGATTGGCTGGCGGCGAAGCTGATCGCCGAAGGCTGGCGGCTGAAACCGATTCATAAACTGATTATGACCAGCGCCGTTTACATGCAGTCGGCGAAATTCGACGAGGCTGATTCGGCGAAGGACCCGGACAACCGTTGGTATTGGCGACGCGATCCCCGCCGATTGGAGGCCGAGATTATCCGCGATTCGATGTTGTCGGTCAGTGGCCAGTTGGACGCGACAATGTTCGGTCCCGGAACGCTCGATCAAAAAATGAAGCGTCGCAGCATTTACTTCTTCATCAAACGCAGCCGCTTGGTGTCGATGATGCAGATTTTTGACGCTCCCGAACCACTGGTCAGCGTCGGCAATCGTCCCAGCACGACGATCGCGCCGCAAGCGCTGATGTTCATGAACAACCCGCAGGTCCGCGAGTACGCTCGATCGTTCGCAAACAGCCTGCTGCCGGAGTCCAAGAAATCGTTGGCCGACGCCGTGCGAAAGGGCTATCTCACCGCCGTCGCTCGCGAACCGTCGGAGACGGAATTGAGTGACACGGTTGCGTTCATCAAATCTCAGATCGCATCGTACGATTCCGATAAGACCGCCAACTCCCGCGAACTCGCTCTGGCCGACTTTTGCCAGATTTTGATGAGTTTGAATGAGTTTATTTATGTAGAATAAATACGCTGAAATGCGGAAGTTTATTTCGAGGTTTTGATAATGAACAAAATCATTCTCGACGGTGATGCATTGGAGAAATTTGGTGGCTTGAAAGACGGTGGAGAAGTCTGTGACTCGACCGGACGAACCATCGGTTTTTTCACGCCGGTTGGATGTTCGGACGAGTCACGCCCCGACTCACCACGAAGTACTGAAGAACTCTTGCGCCGTGCGGATGAAGGCGGAGGGCGAACGCTGCCTGAGATATTTGCCGATCTGGAGAAGCGATCGTGAAATTCACGGTGGTCTGGGTCCTCAAGCGGAAACGGAGTTGGCATCAATTTGGTTGGATTCAAAAAATCGCAATCGCGTCAAATCATCTGCTGACGAACTCGAACGGCAACTCCAGACCAAACCTGACGGTGCCGGTGAATCGAGAGAAAAGGGACTACGTGTTGCTTTTCTGGCACCGCTGGGGATCAAATTCCTGGTGCGGCACGATGACCGCATCGTTCAGGTCCTCGATGTCTGGCAGTACGACGGATAAAGGGAAACAAGACGATATGACTTTCGGGACGGACATGATGTATTCACGGATCAATTCCTTTTCGCGGCGTCAGCTTTTGGAACGGGCCGGTTGTGGAATCAAGTTTTCATTGCAAAATCGTGTGTGAGGACAAAGCGATGAACCGAGTTATTCTGGATCAAAGCTCATTGATGAAGTTACAGGCGTTATCTGAAAGTGCCGAGATTTGTGATGCGACGGGCCGAGTCGTCGGTTTTTTCCGACCAGCCATTGACGGCCAAACTCGCCTTCCAAATGTTCCATTCACGGATGAAGAATTGGACCGATTCGCCGTCGAACCGGGTGGCCGTGCATTGGACGAAATCATTGACGATCTTGAGACGCAGGCATGAAGTTTACAGTCATCTGGAAAACGGCTGCCGAGAATCAACTCGCACAAATCTGGACCGATTCCGATCGACGCGACGCGGTTACGGACGCCGCACGGGAAGTAGATTCGCTCTTGAAAAATGATCCGCAAGATCACGGCGAATCGCGGCAAAGAATGAATCAGCGCATCGTCTATCACGCTCTGCTTGGAGTCGTCTTTGAAGTGAATCGAGACGACCGAATTGTCAACGTCTTAGCGGTGTGAAAATTTGATACTCGTCAATGACAGGCTTGGATTGCAGAATGATTGAAACTCGAGAATTGTTGTTGAATCGCCGTTCGCTGTTAAACCGAGCCGGCTGCGGCGCTGGCATGTTAGGACTCGCTTCGTTGTTGAAGGACGACGGCTTCCTGACGAGCAGCGCCAACGCGGCGAACACGCCAAGTGAGCTGAATCCGCTGGCGGCGAAAATGTCGCATTTTAGCGGCAAGGCGAAGCATGTGATTTGGTTGTTCATCAATGGTGGGCCGAGTCATGTTGATACGTGGGACTACAAGCCGGCTCTGGAAAAGTACGACGGCAAGGAATTGGAGGGTTTTGACAAATTCACCGGGTTCTTTTCGAACGCGGTTGGCGGGTTGATGAAGTCTCCCTTCAAGTTTGCTCAGCATGGTGAATGTGGAAAGCACGTCTCAGAGATTTTTCCCAACCTGTCAAAACACGTCGACAAGATGGCGTTCGTGCATTCGGGGTACGCCAAGTCGAACAACCATAGTCCGGCGCTGTTCATGATGAATACCGGGTTCACTCAGATGGGTTTTCCGTGTGTTGGTTCGTGGGTGACTTATGGATTGGGCAGCGAAAGCCGTGATCTTCCCGCGTTTGTGGTGATGTCCGATCCCAAGGGCCGGGGGCTGCCGAAAGGATACTCGTTGAACTGGGGAACGGGATTTCTTCCCAGTGTGTACCAAGGAAGCTGGCTGAAACCGCAGGGCGAGCCGATTGAAAACCTGAAACGTCCGGCCGAACTGACCGAGGCGCGGCAGCGTACGCAACTCGATCTGTTGCGGCGATTGAATCAGCAGCACTTTGAAAAGAACAAGAATGAACTGGAACTGGCGGCACGGATCGAGAGTTTCGAGTTGGCTTACCGCATGCAATCGGCCGCTCCGGAAGCACTGGATGTGAAACAGGAACCCGAGCACATTCAGAAAATGTACGGATTGGACGACGACCGCTGCGCGCATTTTTCTCAGCAATGTTTGATCGCGCGGAGGATGGTCGAACGCGGCGTCCGATTCGTACAAATCTATTCCGGAGGCATGGAAAACCAACGCAGTTGGGACGGCCACAACGACATCCACGGCAATCACACTCAGTTTGCCGGCGAAACCGACAAACCAATCGCGGCGCTGCTGGCTGATTTGGAACAACGTGGGTTACTGAAGGAAACGTTGGTTATCTGGTGTGGCGAATTCGGCCGTTTGCCGGTGGCTCAGAAGTCAAAGAAACCGGGCCGAGACCACAACCCGCACGCCTTCACGGCCTGGTTCGCCGGCGGCGGCGCCAAGGGCGGCAAAACTTATGGAGCCACCGACGAAATTGGCCACAAGGCGGCTGAAAACCGTGTCAACGTCCACGACTTGCACGCGACGATCCTGCATCTGATGGGCATGGACCACAAACGCCTGACCTTCCGCCACAACGGCCGTGATTTTCGACTGACGGATGTGGAAGGCAATGTGATCAACGACATCATCGCATAGTCCCATTATGATTCCGTCGAAGAATCATTGAAACTCTCACGAGACATGAACCAAGTCTCGCTCAATGTGGGATCTGAGTTCCTCGCGAATCGCGGATCGCGTCACCAGATCGACCGTTCGCCCCAACACCTCTTCAAGAAAAGCCTTCAGTCCGAAGAATCCATCGAATGTTGCTGGACCATTGAATTCGACGAGAACATCGACATCACTCGATTCCGTGTCATCGCCGCGACTCACTGAGCCGAAAATCGCTAACGACGTGACGCCAAAACGATGTGTCATCTCGTCACGTCGTTGTCTCAATTTGTCGAGGATGTCATTCTTACCGGTAACCATCATATACCCTAAAGCACAGTGTGTCCTTCGATGAGAGTATAGCATCGATTCGACGCTCAAATCATTACCAATTGGCCGCAACATGCGACTGCGGAGATAAATTCACTCGTTGGTGTTAACTCTGATTCAGACGTGGTTCTGACTTGGCTTGTATGGTAACATCGAGACCTCATCCAGACCTCATGATCGCAAATCAACTTTCAAATAGATGTATGGGAGATTATTCATGGCAGATCGGAACTCACAAAAGCAGACAACTCAAGAGTCACGGCGTCAGTTCCTCAAAAGCAGTACTGTGGCCGTTGTGGGGGGTGCGTTGACGGCGGGATTATCAACTAACGTCTATGCCGCAGGCAGTGATACTTTGCGAGTTGGTTTGATCGGTTGCGGCGGTCGCGGAGGCGGTGCGGCCGCGCAAGCTCTGGCGGCTGACCCGAACACACAACTGGTCGCGATGGGAGACGCGTTTGAGGATCATCTGGAAGGCAAGCTCAAAAGTCTGCAAGCAGAAGTCGGCGACCGTGTCGTTGTAGACGACGATCACAAGTTCGTCGGCTTTGATGCGTACAAGCACGTCATCGATTGTGTCGATGTTGTTTTGCTGACGACGCCACCTCATTTCCGGCCGATGCATTTTCGGGCGGCGGTCGAAGCCGGC
>CAUZVF010000011.1:0-17609 GCA_963582955.1 Planctomycetota bacterium | reverse complement strand
GAAGTTGGAAACGCTGTGGAAAGAAGGGGGATTCACCGAAGGAGCCGCCGTCGGGCCGGATGGGGCGATGTATTTCAGCGATTTCGCTCAGCCGTTCGACGCACGGCCGGCGCGGATCATGAAGTTTGATCCGAAGACACAGAATACGACCATTCATTGTGCCGATAGCAAAATGGCCAACGGACTGATGTTCAACGCCGAGGGCCGGTTGTTTGCCTGTTGTGCCTCGCCGCTTGGCGGACGTCGCGCGCTGGTCGAAATTCTGCCCGACGGAAAAGTGAAAACGATCGTCGGCAAGTATCAAGGCAAACGATTCAATTCGCCCAACGACATCGTGATCGATCGCAAAGGCCGCATCTATTCCAGTGATCCGAAATACGTCGGTCCCGAAAAGATGGAACTGCCGTCGATGGACGTTTATCGCTACGATCCTGACGGTTCGCTGCATCGCGTGACGACCGACGTCGACAAGCCCAATGGTGTGATGCTCTCGCCCGACGGCAAAACTCTTTACGTGGCAGAAACCGACAACGGCACGGCTCAGGCCGGAACCGCGACGAATCCCAAGATGGGTCGGATGACGTTGAACGCCTTCCCCGTCAAACCGGACGGTTCGTTGGGGAAGAAAAAGGTCCTCGTCGACTTCGGCAAGAACGTCGGCATCGACGGAATGACGGTCGATCGCAACGGCCACATCTATGCGGCCGTTCGTTCGGCCGAGCGATTTGGCATCGTCGCGTTCGACCCCAACGGGAAAAAGCGGGCCTACATCAAAACTCCGGATTTGCCCACAAACTGCTGTTTTGGAAACGGAGCGGAATCAAAGACGCTTTACGTCACGGCCGGAAAAGGTTTTTACGGCATTCGTCTGACTATCGCCGGACATCATTCGGCTGTTGCCAAATGAAGCCATCCGCATTGGTCCCGAGTGCGTTACGGGTTTATCAATTCTATCTCTTCCAAGTTGCGTTTCTTCCGCTTTGGGAATTCAACCACCTCTTTTCCCGATCGTGTGATCAAATGCCGAAGGATGTTCTTGACGCCCTTGTGCTCAAAAAACAGCACGGAACCGTCGCAAAATGCGGCGTTAAAACCGGTCGGATCGAAGCCGCCGAGTTTGGGCAGCTCGCCTTTCATGTGGAAGGGAATGTCTTCTGGCTTTGTCCATGGAATTTCTCTTTTCGCTTCAACAACAAGGATCGTCTTGGAAGCTCCGTCGGTAATTTCACGGAGTCTTATGCCTTCATTTCCTTGGCCAAATGCTGTATCGGCACCCGTTAATGCGAAATAGGAAGACTCGGTCGTGTTTTTTCCCCCATGGGGGCTTTGGAAGGCAGCCGGTCTCTTCTTCAAGAGCTTCAGGTTGTGCTCGCTGTTCCAGGGCTCGTCCAATTTGTATTCCTTGTAAAGCTGTGCTTCGCCGAGATATGGCAAAATCGCGACCCGCCAACTGTGAACCGTTTTCCCATCGCGTCCCAGCACGGCAGGTGCCGGAAAATGACCGAAGGTATCGTGATAGTTGTGTAGTCCGATTGCGATTTGCTTTAAATTGTTACTCGACATGGTCCGTCGGGCAGCCGCGCGTGCTGATGATTGGAAGGCCGGCAACACTGCCCACAGAATCGGGGTAGCCGGGTTTACATTTTCGGCCTTGATGCTGACCTGCCTGCCGACGCGTTCGAATTTGACTTCATCCAGCAGCGTTTCCACAAACGCGATCATCGACGAAGCCGGACCCTGAACTTCGGGGGACAGCTTTGCAAATTGGTCCTTCTCGTCACCGATCATGTTCCTCGCCAGCGGCACCAACGAAGCCGCTGTCCGTTCTACCTTCACTGCGCCGTCTTCACTTTCACAATACGCGGTCAACTGCAACTTCATGTTGCCGATCAAATCGGCGCCGACAACGATGAGCTTCGTCTCGCGCCATAATGGTGAAAACGCGGCGAGAAGGCCGTTTCCCTGGGAGCGTGTTGTTTCGGGTTCAATCTGCTTGCGGATCGGAATGACATCGAACACGGCACAAAACTGACTCTTCGCAACCAGCGCGAATTCCCGGTGCCAGAGCACCTTGCCGGGGCCGCCTTTGACGACATCCATCAAGAACGTGACCACTGGCTCGTTTCCGTACACGAGCGTTCGATCGTCAAGTTGGTGAAATGCCTTGCCTGCACTGTTCTTTTGATACTTTGAACCGTTGCGAACTTCGTCGGTTGTTTCACCACCGACGGCCTTGATCAATTCCACGAAGTTGTTCGGCTGCTTCGTCGTCAGAATCATAACGGCTACTGGGAACAGATCAATGTCATTTTCGTCGATTGGAAATCCGGCGATCAAGACCTGTTGAAAATCGTCGACCGTCAGACCGATATTCTGTTGCTTTATCGATTGATTCAGCATCTCCATCATAGGTTTGGTCGAATCATCGGTGGCAATGCCAGACGGACGCGCTCCGATCAACACCGACGTCGTTGGAGGAACGTAACGCAAGTCGAAGCCGTCCTCTTGCGACTTGGCGCTGTTCGCCTCGCGCAGCGTTTTCCCTGGCTGCTTGGCCGATTGGACCGGCGTGTTCTGGTCCTGCGCACTGGCTGTTTCGTAGCTCGGCAGCCGCAAGCCCGATACGAAGACACCAGCCAACATGACGATCGAAATGACCGCGCCACGCCGCCATCCCGATCGGGTGACTGTGTTTTTACGTGAATTTCGCAACATCTCGATTCTCGTCATTAGTGTTCCTCGTGTTGGGATAAATGTCCTCGCCGGCCAAGGTACAGGACGGTCGTCTTGGTGCAGAGCCAGTTCGGCCAGAGTTGTCAGGTACGATTGCGATCCGCCGGCGCATCTTGCTGCAGCGGCGTCGGCCGCCAATTCCTGTTCCAACCGCAGACGGCTGGCGAGCCAATGCACCAATGGATGATAAAAGTGCAACAGCAAACCGATCTGTGCCGCCAGCCAATACGCGAAATCGTTGTGAGAAATATGAGCGATCTCGTGAGCCAGCACGCTGCGACGTTCCTGCTCGGACCATGACGTCCATTCGGTCGGGAGCAACACCAACGGTCGGCGCCAGCCAACAGTGGCCGCCGAAGAAATCTCGCTTGAATCCCGCATTTCAATTGGCCGCCGACATTGAAACTCGGCGCACAGCACGGCGACGAGATCCGTCATTGCCGGGTCGTCCACAGGTCGGCTCTGCCTGCGGAAATGCCGGACGCTGACCAGACCCATGATGAGGCGAATCAGGCCAATGGCCGCCCCAGCCGGAACGATCACGACCAACCATCCAATCCAACTTGGCCGCGATTCCTTAGGGATAATATCATTTTGTTCAGACACAGAACTTTGCAGTTCTTGCCACAGGGCCGCAAGGTATTCTAACCGTGCGAAAGACGTCGGTTCGTCCACGGAATCTGAATTCAGGTCGTCGAAAGCGCGATCTTGCAAGTGTTCTGAACGTGTAACCGTAGCAGGATTGTCTTGATGAAAGCTTGTGGTCTCTGACCGATCGGCGTCTGCAAAAGACCATGCCGGCCACGGACAGAACGCGATGACCGTGAGGAAAGCCACGAGCAACAGACCCGTCAGGACTGTTGACGCGCCGGCAGTGGGGTTACCCCGGCGTGCGATGCCGTAAATGAACGCGGTGATCAGACACAGAAGACTGATCTGCAAGATCAACCAAATGACCGTCAGCGCTAGTTGATTCATTTCTCTTGATCCTTAAGGAGTTGCCGCAGTGACTCTTTTTCCTTCTTTGTAAGCCGCTGTTGTCCGAGCAGGCTGACCAACAGTTGTTCGCGCGAGCCGCCGAACACGCGACGGACGATGTCGTTCAGCAGGTTTCCCGAAACCTCCTCGAAAGTCCGAATCGGCCGATACAGGAATGGCCGTTCTGAGTTGGTTTGTTCGACGAACGCTTTCTCGGACAAGATGCGGATCAACGTCGCGACCGTTGTGTACGCCAAATCGCGGCCGTGTTTGGCCATCCGGTCGCGGACTTCCGCGGCCGTTTGGTCGCCCTGTTCCCAAAAGACCTGCATGATCTCTAATTCCCGCTCAGTCAATTCCGGTGCACGCGGCCTGGCCATGAACGATGATTCCTTCTGCTGAATTTAATTTGGTTATTTAGATTTGGTTTCATAGTAGCAGCACGATTCAGGAGATCAAGACGAAAAACTGAATTTTCTGAAATGCGTTGCCGATTCGATCCACAGTTGACAGCGATGGCGTCGCGGACGGAAACTAGGCTTTGTCAGGAGACTCGTTTAACGCCCAGCCGAAGGCGCCGGCCTTTCGGATAACCGATGGTCGCCGGCGCCTTCGGCTGGGCGTTAAACAATGTTGCCATCGGACATTTCAGTTTTCTGTCCAAGCCAAGTGTGTTGTCGACGGCTGCTGTCTGTTAGTGTGGCATGCCGTTCAGTCGTGTGAGCGAGACGGCTGGTACTACTTTTCTGATCGAAAGTGCTGCTGATGTTTTCCATTCCCGGAAATCCCGTTCGCACGTGTGAGGGCCTGTCGCGGCGCGAATGGATTCGGGTGGGTGGGTTGGGAGCCGCCGGTTTATCACTGCAGCTTCCACACCTGCTAGCGGCAAGACCGTTAGGTGCGACGACGGACGCGACATTCGGCCGCGCCAAATCGTGCATCGTATTGTTCATGTTCGGTGCTCCCGCGCATCAGGACACGTGGGATTTGAAACCTGACGCCCCGAGTGAAGTTCGCGGCGAGTTTTCTCCGATTGATTCGGTCGTGCCCGGTATTCAAGTCTCGGAGCACATTCCGCGACTTGCGCGGATGACGGACCGGTTCGCTCAGATTCGATCGGTCACGCATCCGGATAATACGCATACCGTCGCCATGCACTACATGTTGACCGGAGTCCGTCATCGCCGGCCGAAAACGAATCCGCGGAACGCGGCCGACGATTTTCCATGTTTCGGATCCGTAGTGAATCATTTGCAATCGCGGCGAGCAAAATCAGCCGGTATCGGAAACGATTCCTTTGAAAACGTAATGCCGCCGGCCGTCAGTTTGAATGCTCCGGCGAATCAGGTGTCGGCCAACAACCATATCTTCCCTGGGTTTTTCGGGGGATTTATTGGGAACGCCTTCGATCCCATGTTCGTTTCACAACATGCGAATGAGAAAGAATTCCGTCCGTTGCCCGTGACGACGAGCGCCGAAAGGCTGGTAGCCCGTTCGCAACTTTTGGCTCAACTTGACCGGGAGGCTGGGCAAATCGAGTCCTATGCGGCCACTCGTGATTTCCGGGCCTATCAAACTCAGGCCGTGAATCTGCTCACGTCCCGCGCGGCCCGACGCGCGTTCGATGTCAGTGTGGAACCAACGGCACTGCGAGACCGATACGGGAAAACTCCGTTTGGCCAGGGCTGCTTGTTAGCTCGACGATTGATCGAAGCGGGCGTTTCGCTGGTAACGGTCAATTGGGAACGGGACGATGCGTACTGGGACACTCACTCCGACAACTTCAACAAGCACAAGAAACAATTGCTGCCCAACATGGACCAGGGCTTTTCGGCATTGTTGGAAGACATGCAGCAGCGCGGAATGTTGGAAGAAACACTGATCGTGTGGCTGGCCGAATTCGGACGGACTCCGAAAATCAACAGCAACGCCGGCCGCGACCATTGGGCGGCGTGCAACACGGTTTTGCTGGCCGGAGCCGGAATTTCGGGCGGACAAGTTTACGGAGCATCCGACAAAATTGCCGCGTATCCAAAATCCAAACCCGTGCTGCCCGAAGACTTGTCCGCAACGATTTATCATCTGCTTGGAATCGATCCCCGCACCGAATTGGTCACTCCCGAAGGCCAGCCGATAATGCTGTCACAAGGCGAACCGATTTTCGAAGTTCTGTAGAAACAAAATTCAAGATCCGTGGCCGAGTCACTCTTCCTCTTGCATCAAACCACGATTCAGTCGACCATCCCGAGCGATGCTTACCGTTCTCCTTTGTTTGAGTCAGTGATCCATAATCAAATCGTTGTCTATACGAGGAGCCATATATGGCTTGCCGAATAGTCCCTAACTTTGCAGCGCACTGTGTTTTCGGCATCGTCGTATTATTGCGATTGGCTCAGCCGGTCGATGGGCAGGAACGCCAGCCTTTTCGCCAGGCAGCAAGCCAGGGCCAAGACGCTACCTTCAGCATTGGAAAGCACGGCGAGCCGATCTTTATTCCTATTACGATTGGGGAGGAAGCCGTTCATTTTTCGCTTAACTCCCGTACGTCGCATCACATGATTGACCAGCGTTACAAGTCGGTCCTTGGCAAATGCATTCGGATTATCAATGCAGGCACGCCCGAATCACCCGTGAACATTGAAGTGTTCCATTCGCCGCAACTGCTCCTTGGCAAACTTTCCATCAAGAGCGATCGTCCAGTTTTTAAAATGGATTTGAGCCCCCTGTCTCAAGTGCATGGCCGGGACATTCACGGCATCCTCGGGGCGTCGTTCTTTCTCAATCACGTAATCCAATTGGACTTCGATCGTAGAATCATGCGTCTTCTTGAGTCGAGTGACCCTCCTCCGAAATCTTGGGGGGTCGCTTTTCCACTAGGCCTTGGTCGAGGTAGCCGACCCTACATTCATGGTGTCACGATCGATGGCGAAACGACACCATTCCTGGTTGACACGGGGCTCAGCAGCGCGGTGACTTTGAGTCAAACAGATTTTGAGCGTCTGATTTCAAGTGGCTCAATTAAGTCAGTGCGCACGGCGATGATAAGAACTATGAGCGGTGACGTACAAATTAGGACTGGCCAACTAAAATCGATCCGTCTTGGCCCATTTGAACATCACTCTGTCAGGGTCATGCAAACAGACTCAAATTCGATTGGACTTGAGTACCTCAATCGCTTTTGTGTGACGATAGACTTTTCGGGGCGCAGACTGTACCTCGCGCGTGGAGACTTGTACGCCGCCGCAACCAACACTTATGACAAAAGCGGACTTTCCTTGTTGTGGATTAAGAAACGTATTGTCGTCGTTCGTGTCAAGAAGGATAGTCCGGCGCAACGCGCGGGGATTGTCAAAGGTGACATTCTGTTAGAATTCAATGGCGAACCTGCGACCGGCGCGAAGATACATCAATTACGACGTACGCTGCGAGGTAAAGCGGGGCATGAAATCCATCTAATAACGTTGCGTGAAGGGCGAAAGCGTGCCGTGCATTTCCAGCTTGAGAATTAGAAACAAGAGCAAGCATCAAGCCGCTATGCAACGATCGACGACGACCAGTTTCCAAACAGTTCTGATTGCAATGGTGTTCGTGGCCTACGGTTGCTCGTCAGTGGTCGAGCCTCCGGAATCTCAGCTCAGTGATAATTCTTCCGTCGCAAGCGATCCGATAGATTCAATACCAAGCCGCGTTGCCGGCTCGAATGATTCAATCAGTGAAACCGATGATCCAAAGACGTTATCGCAGCCACCAAAAGTTAATAGAGACATCAGTTGGCCAAACTGGATGGGTGCGAAGCATGACGGAATCTCTCACGAATCCGGATGGTCGTCCGAATGGCCCGCCGATGGCTTACCCGTCGTTTGGTCGCGCGAGATTGGGATCGGATTCAGTTCCGTTTCGATCGCCAACAACCGCCTGTTCACAATGGGCCACATCGACGGCTTCGAGCAAGTCGTTGCTCTGAAAAACGAAACTGGCGAACCGATTTGGTCGCACAAGTACGAGTGTCAGTTGGTCGACAATCTGCACGAAGGCGGTCCCGGAGCAACGCCGACGATCGACGGCGAGTTTGTCTACTCTCTCGGCCGCGAAGGTCAATTATTCTGCTTGCGAGCCAAAAGCGGTGACGTCGTCTGGTCGAAGTCTCTTCAAAACGATCTCGAACTGCGCATGCCGGAATGGGGTTTCACCAGTTCTCCATACATCCTGGGGGATCAATTGATCTTGGAAGCGGGCCGCGTGGTGTCTTACAACAAGAAGACGGGAGAAAAAAACTGGCAGACCGACGAGCACTCAGCCGGTTACGGCTCGGCGATTGCCTTTCAGCACGAAGGCCACACATTGCTGGCTACATTCGATTGTGATGGCTTACGGATTCTGGAAGCCGCCAATGGCGAACAAGTCGTGTTTGCACGCTGGGATTCTCCGTTCGGAACGAATTCAACAACTCCGATTGTCAAGGACGGCATGATTTATGTCTCCAGCGGATACGGCGTTGGCTGTGGTCTGTTTCGGCTGAAAGACAGCAAGTTGGAAATGGTCTACAGCAATCGTCGGATGCGAAACCATTTCAACAACAGCATCTTGCTGGACGGACATGTCTACGGTTTCGACGGCAATTCGAATCTGGGTCGCGTCGTACAACTGAAGTGCATGAACTTCGAATCCGGCGAGGTTGCCTGGAAACAGCGCGGGCTGGGCTGCGGATCGCTGATGATTGCCGACGGGAAACTGTTGATCCTCGGCGAAGACGGAACACTGGTTCTGGCAAAGGCCACTCCTGAAGGATTTCAGGAATTGGCCAGATCGCCGTTTCTCGACGGACGCTGCTGGACAGTGCCCGTCCTGCTGAACGGCCGCGTCTACGGGCGCAACGCCGATGGGAAACTGATTTGTGTGCGGCTTCCCCCATAGCTGCGTCCGATTGGCAGAATTGCTCAATCTGTACCGATCATCCGACCGATGGGAATCAAAGTGTTGACCCGCGTTCGCGTGCTCCTAGAATGGAGTCGAACAATCGGGCAAACGAAAACGATTGTAACGCTTCTTACAAACTGCCGAGTGCAACTGTGATTCGTGTCCAAACTAGCAATGCTATGCTCTCTTGCGGCTGTTGTTGTCCGGCTTAGCCGGACACCGGCCGAGCCGGACGGAATCTATCTTGAACCTCTCACCGCGGCACCGTTCTTGTCGCCGCGATTTTTCCGAGGAACTCGTGCTAGGGATTTTCCCGGCACGATCATTCAACACAAGCGAGCATGGAAATGGCTACCGACCTGACCCGAAAAGAACAGTTACCAGAACTGACCGACCGCATCGTCGCCACGTACCAGGACATCGGCAACATCAATCATCTGGGACATTGCCCATTGCCCAGCACCGAGGCCGTCATCGACATCGTTGGGGATCTGAAAGAGATCATTTATCCCGGATACCGCCGCAGGCAGAATCTGCACATGGGCAATGTCACGTATCACGTTGGCGATTTGGTCGACGGATTGCACGACAAACTGACTCAACAAATCGCCCGTGCGTTGCGTCACGATTGGAGCCAAGGTAGCGACGATGAATGTGCCGAGTTGTCCGCCGTCGATTTCGAAGCGATGGGCCAGGAACGAGCGATTCAATTCCTGGAACGGTTGCCGGATACCCGTGAGTTGTTGGCCGATGACGTTCAAGCGGCCTTGGACGGTGATCCCGCCGCGAGTGGGCTGGACGAGATCATCTTCTGCTATCCCGGTTTGGAGGCCGTGACCGTTCACCGGTTGGCTCACGAGTTGTACCGTCTCGACGTTCCACTGATTCCTCGCATGATGCAAGAATGGTCACACAGCGCGACGGGCATTGACATTCATCCCGGCGCGGCCATCGGCCGTTCGTTCTTCATTGATCATGGAACCGGCGTCGTCATCGGCGAAACCACCGACATTGCTCAAGACGTCAAACTGTACCAGGGCGTCACGTTGGGAGCACTCAGCTTCCCGAAAGATTCCGACGGCAATCTAATCCGCAACCAAAAACGGCACCCGACGATCGAAGAAGGCGTCGTGATTTATTCCAACGCGACGATCTTGGGCGGCGACACCGTCGTCGGAGCCAACTCGGTCATCGGAGCCAGCGTCTCGCTCGTCAAGAGCGTCCCGCCGAACACGGTCGTGACAATCGAGAAGCCATCGTTGCGATTCCGCGAAGCTTCTTAGTACTACAGCGCTAAGTCGGGCGAAAGTACGTCTCGCGAGCCGAGCGAGACTATCGAATAGGTCAGTTTCGGGGTCCCGCTCGGCTCGCGGGACGTACTTAGCGCTGTAGTATTAGTCAGTCAGAACGCGGAATTGAAGTCGTTCCCGGAATTCACATGGGTACCACATCTTGCCGTTTAGGCAAGGTGTGCGGCGCAGCCGCCGGAAATCGCTCTGACACGAACAAGTCCGAGGCCACCCTTAAGGCATATCGGTGAGCGCAAACAGCGGTCATCGGCGCCAGCCAGCGAAAGAACGGTTTCCAGTCGCTGCGCGACACGCCTTGCCAAAATGGCAAGATGTGGTACCCATCAGAATCGCGCTTCGGGAATCAATTATTTTTCACTTTCGCAATCACGGCTGACGGACGGAATTCCCGGACGACTTTTGTTACACTGAATTGACAGCGCTAGCCAACTAGATTGTTAGCCGAGTTTGCGTTTTCAAAAGGAACACGCCATGGCTGCTGAGAACTGCACCAAGAATCACAACGGAATCACCGAGAGTCGTTCGCAAACTCGACGGACGTTTTTGAAGACGGCAGCGGCGGGTGCTTGCACGTTTGCGGCTCCGGCGATATTGCGCGGACAAAATCTAAACGAAAAACTGAACATTGCCATCATCGGTTCCGGCGGCCGCGGCGGATCGAACATGAAATCGGTCGAGTCGGAAAACATCGTGGCGTTGTGCGATGTGAACGAACGGAATTTGAACCGCGCGGCCGCGCGGCATCCCAAAGCTCGCAAGGCAATCGACTTTCGGAAACTGTTCGACCACGAGAAAGAATTCGATGCCGTCGTGGTCAGCACGTGCGAGCACACTCATGCCTTTGCCACGCTGCCGGCACTGCAACTTGGCAAACACGTCTACTGTGAAAAGCCGTTGACGTACAACATCCGCGAGGCACGCGTCATTCGCAAAGCGGCGGGAAAAGCGAACGTCGCCACGCAAATGGGCACTCAGATCCACGCCGGTGACAACTATCGCCGCGTCGTCGAGCTGATTCAGTCGGGTTCGATCGGACAGGTCAGCGAAGTGCATGTGTGGGTCGGCCGCGCATGGGGTTGGCATCCCAGTGAAGAGTTGGCCAAGAAACACGACCGGTTGTTTGTGCAGAATCGGCCCAAGAAATCCGAACCGATCCCGAAAGGATTGCACTGGGATTTGTGGCTCGGCCCGGCACCGGCGCGGCCGTTTCACAGTGTGTATTTTCCAGGTCCGAAGTGGTATCGCTGGTGGGACTTTGGAAACGGCACTATGTCGGACCTCGGCAGCCATTGGATTGACTTGCCGTTCTGGGCGCTGAAGCTGAAGTACCCATTGACTGTTGAAGCCGCTGGACCGAAGCCGAATCCCGAGATTGCTCCGGCATCGATGGAAGCCCGCTATCAATACGGGGCGCGCGAGGGGATGGCGCCGGTCACGCTGACTTGGTATCAGGGAACACACAAACCACCGATCTGGAAAGAAATGGGAATTCCACAGTGGGGCAGCGGGGCGTTGTTCATCGGTGAGAAAGGAATGCTACTGTCGAGTTACGGCAAGCATACATTGCTGCCCGCCAAACAGTTCGAGGACTTCAAACGTCCTGATCCGTTTATCCCCAAGTCGATCGGGCATCATGCCGAGTGGATCCACGCCTGCAAAACCGGAGCACCCACAACGTGCAATTTCGAATATGCCGGCTGGCTGACCGAGGCAAATCACCTGGGCAATGTGGCCTACCGCACTGGCAAAATGTTGGAATGGGATCCAATCAGCCTCAGCGCAAAGAATGCTCCGGAAGCAAGCCAGTTCATCCAGCGCGAATACCGCAAAGGCTGGACACTGGATTCTTAGTGGTTGGTCCCAATACCATTTGACGAAGCAGAATGCCGTAGCGGGATTCGCAAGAATTCTGGTGCCTCAAATGCCAAGGCGTCCTGAATTCTTGCGAATCCAGCGACATCAAACATTGATTCAACGGTATTGCGGCTAGCTCAGCAACTCATCAATCGGTGTCGGATCGCTGACAAGGTGCGTTGGGCGGCCTTGCGGTGTGTAGAAGACCTTGTTGGGGTCGATGCCGAGTTTCGTGTAGATCGTCGAGACGAAGTTCTCGGGCGAGAGTACTCGTTCGACAGCCGAAAAGCCTTTGCGGTCGGTCGCGCCGACGACCACGCCGCCCGGTGTTCCTCCGCCCGCCATCAGGACGGACATGGCGTTCGCCCAGTGGTCGCGGCCTGGAAGTTTTTGCCCCGAGAGCGTGCTGAGCTTGGGTGTGCGGCCGAATTCTCCCAGCGCGACGACCAACGTTGTGTCCAACATGCCGCGGTCTTTCAAGTCGGCAATCAGCGTGGCCACACTGTTGTCCCACTTCGGCAATCGCTTCCGCAGCGTTGGGAAGATGCTGGAATGATGGTCCCAACCGCCGTCGTAAACCGTCACGAACGGCACACCGCCTTCCACCAGCCGCCGAGCCAACAGGCACCGCTGACCGAACGAATCGCGGCCATACGAATCTCGCAGCTTGTCGGATTCCGCCGACATCCGGAATGCCTCTTGAGCCGACGATGATGTGATCAGGTTGTATCCCTGTTTGTAGTACGAGTCCAACGCGTTGACCGGATCACCAGCCGCTTCGTCGTTAATGCGATGCATCTTGTCGACGAGACGACGCAGGTCCGTCCGGCCGCCAAAACGAACGTCCGTCAATCCATTCGGCAATGCGACGTCGCGGACGCGGAATTTCGCGTTGTTCGGATCGTCGGCGACAACGAACGGAGCATATTTGGCTCCCAGAAAATTCGGCCCGCCGGAACGAGACATCCGCGGCATGCTGAAATAGGACGGTAGACCGTTGTCCCGACCGAGTTCTCGGGCCGCGACCGATCCCAGACTGGGATGGAAACTCACAAACGCCCCACACCCAACAGGAATTCGCGGCGGAGCACCCGTCATCATGTAATGATTGCCGGCCCCGTGGTTGCCTTGGTTGTGCCGGATCGAGCGGATCATGGCGAACGAATCGAGACTGTTCGCCAGTTTGACCATGTGCTCGGAGAATTGAACACCGGCCACCTTGGTTGCAATCGGATTAAACTCACCGCGCAGCTCAGACGGAGCCGTCGGTTTGGGATCGAACGTTTCAAAGTGAGTCGGCCCGCCGTCCATCCAAATCAGAATGCAATTAGTCGCCGCCGGCTTCGCCGCGCCCGACTGCGATTCGGCCATCCCACGTAACCGCAATGCGTCGACTAATCCGCCGCCCATGAAGGCTCCGAGGCCGAGTTTCAAACAGTTGCGACGTGTGAAGCCTTCACAATTCGTGGAGAATCTCATTGTGGGGGACCTTTGGTGGGTTACTGCGGAGGGAAACGGGCAGGCTTTTCTGAATATCGGATATCAGCAGCCATTCGCTGAAGAACGCTTGCTTGCGGCTGCACATCCGACGGGATTCCATTGTAAGCGAGTTGCCGCGATTGAATCAATTCGAAGCGGCCGCGAAATCCTACGCTTCCAAATCATGCCCGTCGGTCTTCGTTACAGATCTTCTTTGGTATATGTGAAGAATTCCAAGAATTCGTCCCATTCGGCGCTGTGATCGGGCCAGTACCAGATGGTGATTTCGTAAGGAATGGGAGGATCGACAGTTGCCCCTTCACCGCTGTAATCGACATACGGCGGCGCTTCTCTTGCATTCAGTTTCCGATGAAACTCGTGGCATTCCTCAGTCGGATACAAAAGGTCTGTAAACAGATACTTCGTTGCCCGCAACGCTTTGAGTGCCACAAGCCGGTCTCGATGGTATTCATACCGTTCGTAAGATTCGCCCATCGAGAAGCCAATCATTCCACCGATGACTTCCTCTCGCTCTGGCGCGAACGTTTCAGTGAACGCAGATTCCAACTGCCAACGGTGATAGTTGATCCGCATCGCGGGCAGGGACAAAATAAACATCACCACAAGCACAGCAATTGCGCAAAGAATGATCGTTCGACCGCGAAGGCGTTTGGTTGACGACATGTCAGGATTGTCATGTGCCATGCAAAGAACCTCAAAGCGATCTCAGCATGGATCGCGCGTCACACAAAATCCAACTTCGCGAATTTCTGGCCCAAAACTTTCTCGCTCGGAACTCCCAGCCAATTGTCCAACAGCGTGGCATAAACTTGGCGGAAGTCGGTGTGGAATTTTAGGTCGCCTTGGAATAGCGACGTCAGGCTGGGATGCTTGCCATGGATGCCCGCTTTTCCTTTCGCGCCGACGACGAACAATTGCGAGGCGGCTCCGTGGTCGGTACCCAGGCTGCCGTTTTCTTTCACTCGGCGGCCGAATTCGGAAAACGTGGCGATGAGGACTTGTTCGTGGAGTTTGTGGCCTTTCAGGTCCATGTAAAAGGCACGCAGCGCCGATGACAACTCAGCGAGCAACCCTTGGTGTGCGCCCTGCTGTTCCGAGTGAGTATCGAAACCGCCCAGGGTGACGAAGAATATTCGCGTTCCGAAATCTCCGGCGATGATCTGCGCCAGAACTTTCAGTTGTTGCGAGAGTCGGTTGTTTGGATAGGGGACGCTCGGTTTGTACGACGAAGCCACTTTCTTCAGCCGGTCGGCCGATGTGAATGCGGTCACCGTCGTCTTCCTCAAGAAGTCAAGATCGGTGCCGACCGTGGCCGATTGGTTCGCCAATTTGTCGATGAGTCGACGATGGAGTTTTTTGTTCGATTCCGGACCGGGACCCAACTGCAACTGATAGCTGTCCAGGTTGCGAATCGTGGGAACGTTGACCTTGGCCGCGACCAGCGACAGCGGCAGCTTGTCCATGCCGAATGCCAACGCGGGAACTCCGCCCTGATACTTCTCGGCCGTGACATCAAGTGCGCGGCCCAGCCAACCGTCATCGGTGTATTCCGTGTCCGGCCGAGCCGACTGCCAGATATCCATCGAGCGAAAATGCGAGCGGTTGGGGTTTTTGTAGCCCACGCCTTGGATGACCGACAGCATGTCTTCGTCATACAATTCCTTGAATCCCGTCATCGCCGGATGCAGTCCGAGATGATCGTCGAGCTTCAGGACGCTGCCTTTGGCAATCCCCAGCGAGGGCCGGGCCTTGTAGTATTCCGAATCGCCGTACGGAACAACCGTATTCAGCCCGTCGTTGCCGCCAGCCATCTGAACGACGACAAGAATTCGGCCATCGTCCTTTTTCTTGGGTTTCTTTGCGTCCGCAAACGCGGCACGTTGTAAAAACAACGGCGGAGCAGCCGCCAGCGATACCAATCCGGCGCCGGCGAAACCAATTTGCTTCAAGAATTCTCGACGTGTGTCAGTCATTGTTGTCTCCACTGCTTCCAAAGCTCTGGATTTCACGGGTAATGTTATTGGCGATTAAGATTGGGTAGCACGGCTTGCGTTTTGCAAGCCGTGTCGCGCAGCGACAGGAAACTGCTCACGGATTTTGAACAAAATTAAGTTTCCGTTTTCTGAACGCGTCATAACGGTTTCCAGCGGCTGCGCCGCACGCCTTCTGCGAAGACGTGGTACCCTTTCAGTCGTTTAACCGCGAGCCAACGGCGACCGCGTCAGCGGGTGGATGAACTGACGCGGTCGCCGTTGGCTCGCAGTTAAACGACCTCTTTACACATCAAGTAAACGACCTCTTTACACAAGTTGAAATTCCGGCATTGTCATGACCAAATGAATCAGTCCGCGCAATCGGTTTCCGCGATCGGCTTTCACGCCGCGCATGTATTCGCGTAATTGTTCTATCGCGGCCGGCTGCAACTCGCGGGCGAGTAACAGGCCGACAAAATAGTGAATCGCCGCGTCGTCGTCGTTCCAACCGAATTTCACGGCGGTCGAACCAGGATCACGAATCGGCCCCAGATCGTTTCCCTTGGTCAATTCCGCCGCAAAGTTGGCTCGTTGCAACAACGTTGCCGAGCTGATCCACAAGCGGCCGCCTTCCCAGCCTTTGACCGTCGGAGGCTCGAACACATCTTGCCCCAATTCCGCCAGCAACCGCGCGGCGTTTTGCAAATTGGCCCGTCCGTCGAGCGATCGGATTGAACCGAGAACCAAATCCAGAGGACTCTTGATGATCGAACGCTGAACCTCGTCGCTGAAGAAGTACGCCGACCGGAACAACTCACGCAGCACTTTCGACATGTCGTAATCGTGTGTGCGAATTCGAGACGCCAGACCGTCGACCACTTCTGTTCCCGGACGCGGCGTGACGAATGTCGTCAGCAGCTTTGTCGCCAGAAATCGCGGGCAGGCTTTGTGTTCCAGGCACAGGTCAATCAACTCGTCACCGTCGAACTTGCCGGTCTTGCCGAACACGGTTTTCTCGGTGAAGTCGTGCTGAATGCGGTTGAACCAGAACTTGTCATCGCGAACATGCCAGCCGGTAAACGCACGGGCGGCTTGCTTGATATCTACCTCGGTGTAATTTCCCTCGCCCAAGCTGAACAGTTCCATGACCTCGCGCGAGAAGTTTTCGTTGGCGTGCCGTTTGCGGTTCGAGTTGCTGTCGAGCCAGATCAGCATGGCCACGTCACGCGCCATGCCGTGCAACAAATCGCGAAAGCTGCCGACCGCGTGCTGGCGGATCAGATCATTCTGAGCGGCCATGTGATCGACCGACTGGACTTTCGAATACGACGTCGCGAATTGGTTGTGCCACAACAGCGACATTTTCTCGACCAGCGGATTGGCCGAATACAACATGCGATACAGCCACCAAGCCTTCAGGTCGGCGATGTTTCCCGTCTGATGCGCCGTCTGACGCAGCAGAGGTTCGGCAACCTTGAAATCGTCGCTGTCTTTTTGCGGCGTTAACAGTTTCTCGACGCTGCGATCCAGTCCGTCGGCCGTGCTGGTTTGAATTTGCTCGAACGACGCACCGAATCGCGCGCGCCACAAAAGATGCGTGGCATTCTGCCGAGTCCAGGCGCCGTCGCGTTTCGGATCGAAGGGGCGGACGACGTCGGTTGAATTGCTCAGGTTGTTCACTTCCAACTCCCTTGCAATCGAATTTGAAATGCATCGGCCTTGACGGTGGTGCTCAGTTTGACGGCGTTCAGCATTCGCAGCACTTCCATCAGTTTCCCGAAGTTCGTTTTCGCCTCGTCCGGAGAATCGCCTTCCTGGATCGCTCGCGCGTGAAACACCGATTGGTTGGCTTCCAAGATGTCGGCGAACGGGTCGAGGTAGAATTCAAGATTGAAGTTGCGATTGGGCGGCTGACGCGCGTCGCCGGACGTTTCCGCATCGACCAGCTTGCGGCAAAGGTCGCGTGAAGACGTGATGATGTACTTGTCGCCGACTTTGGCCGCCGCGGGCATGAAATTGAAAACAAATGGCAAACTCTTTCCTTCCGGTTTCTTGAGGTACCGGCCAAACGAGATTTGAACGTCCTTGTACGTTTCCGAAGACATGACCCACGGCTGCCGTCCTTGTTGGCCGGCTTGGATATTCAAGATCGACGCGAACGTCTGAAAGAACAACTGGAAAAGATCAGCCGCTTCCTTGGGCTTGGCCAATTCAATGATCAATCCAAACCCCGGCAGCTTCATGCCCGGTTCACCATTCAGATGGGTATAGTCCTGCGGAGCCGCGACGAAGGTGATGTGTGGTAGCCCAATACTGGCGGACTCCTTTGGATTGTTTAACAATC
>CAUZVF010000010.1:0-17898 GCA_963582955.1 Planctomycetota bacterium | reverse complement strand
ACCGACTTTGACGAGCACGCGATCGGCACTTCTCAGCCAAAGATTGGTACGGCAAATGGCGGTTGCATCAGCGGAAAACGCGACGCGGCCGTCTTCGACCGTCTGCTGATCATACCCCAGCGCATGCAGTTCGCGAGCCACGACCGATTCGAGCCCAAAGGTTGCCGTGGCGATCAATTCGAGCTGTGACATCAACGAACTCGTGATTCAGATCGGGATGAACGGATTGTAGGAAATACTCGCAGGCTGCGAGTGACCGGCAGCCCGAGGAACCGGGGTGCGTCGGCTGCTTCACGAAGCAGACTTCGACAGAGCGTACTTGAGTCACACTGAGAAATGAACTGCCGATTACACCGATTTTGGACAACACCCGTGAGATCTCGCCAAAATCCCTGATTGCGACGAATTCGTCCTGATCCAAGCCGGCAGAATGCGTGTTGGGCTTAATCAATGGTGGTGTCAATTCAAACAAAATTAGCGGAGTATCCAAGCCATGAGTTTGATTCCCTATCTGTTTGACAACGATTGGACACAACAATCCGGCGTCGAACTTGACGCCTTTGCTGCCAGTCAAAACGGTCTGACGCCAGTGACAAATCGGCGATCAGAAAGTCAGCTCCAGGAACAATGTGGGAAGCTGGAAGGCCATATCGGCCAGTTGAATCTCGTCGTGGAGGCATTGGTCCGCATGGCCATCAGTAACGGGACCATCAAGCCCAAAGAGCTGGCCGAATTGATGCACACGATTGACCAGGAAGACGGTCAACAGGACGGGCAATATCACAACAACCAACACCAGGCCCCGGAATGGTGCCCCGAGTGCGAGGCCCGCGTTCCGTCCGGCAAGACTCATTGCGTCTTTTGCGGGTTACGATTCGAGGATGGAATCGATCGAATTCGCCAACTCGACAGACCCAAGGAGGCATTCGAGCACATTCCAGAATGGTGCCCGGATTGCGAGGCGCGAATCCCCTACGGAAACACTTCATGCACATTTTGCGGTAGGGAGTTTCCAGCGAGCCATCGCCAGTCAGAGTTCGGCTGCCATCGTGGAACAGCGGCGCTGGAAAAAGCCGATTGCTGACCGCTCCATCACGCTTTCCGGATGAAATGAGCCGCAAAGCTGCGGACTTCCTGACCATTCAATACGTGCAGAATTCGCAATTGCAGCAGCAGTCCCTGGCTGAATCGTCTCATTGGAATGTGGATCAATTTCTTCCCGTATTTCTTCGCGAGGCGCCGCCAACCGGCGCCGGGAACAGCCTCACTCAGAATCGCGATGTGTCGCTCGTTGCTATGAAAGCATGCGGCCGCCAGCAATCGCTCTTCCAGAGTGTCGGCAAAATCCAATCTCGGATCGCGCCAAACGTCGGGGATGGGCCGCGGTGGAAACAGAAACATCGCGCCACCGTAGCTCGCCTGTCCGATGCCCGGCCCAACCAACTCGTCACGAAAGTCCGTCGCGAACAATGCCAGAGTTGACTCGTCGTGATGTTCGGCCATCCACGTAATCCGCCAAGGATAATCTCGCGGGTCGGCGGGCGAGTCGAAGAACATCAGCACGCAATCCAGATTTCCGCGCGTGGGCGGCAGAACCTTGACATACAGATCTCCCGTGTGCCAGTTGCGTAGCGTCTCACGGATATCCAAGCCGTCTTTCAAGCTGGTGCTGAATTTCTCGCTACGCGCCAAGTCAGCGCCCAGCATTGCCAGAGCGGTGTCCTTGACATGCGTCCGGAATTTCTCGATGGCGATGTCTTCCGGAGGCCAACTGCACTGCCGATGCGGATCCCAACGCATCTGCCATCGACGTTGATCGATCTTCAGCGGACGTGGATTCAATTCACACGTCCGCCATCGAATCGGATTGCCCGGTAGGCGGGACTTCATCGTTGCCAAATCGTGATTGGGGAGCATCGCGTAAGTGATACCCATCCGAATTGATTTGTACGGCAAGAGATCATCGAACGGATACGTTTTGGCAACCTCGGCCACACGGATCGCGAATTCGTCGCCGGCGATCTGCTGGGCGGATCGGACCAACGTATACAAGTCGGGCGTCATCCGGCGTTCAATCAACGACAAATTACGGACGTATTTCAAATAAGTCGACAGCATCTTGGGCGTGATGTGACGGGCACGACGGCCGAGTTCGTTCTTGTATTCAGTGCGGGCGGCCAACAGCAATTCCTTGATTCCATCGATGGATAGATTCTCGTCGTCGTCCAATTCGGCACGAGCGGTTTCGTACAGGCCTGTGATAAAGGGCAGCTCGCCCAGCAGAAATGTGTTCGTGTCCGCGCTGGTCGAGAAAATCTCGGTCTCGTTGACTTCGTCATCTTCCTCGGTCCGTTCTGTTTGCTCGTGGTAGGCTTCGCGGACCCACGGCCAATCGGTGATCGAGCACACGAATAAGACCGACTTGGATTTCTGTTCCAATTCACGCAAGCGGTTTGCCATCGCCACGACGCGGTCACGCGGCTGGCCTTCCGGCAAGCGAGGAATCGCCGGCAGCACGGCGGCCGAGAATTGCTCGATCGGCACGGTCTTCAATGCGTACGGATCGGGCAGCGATGCCGTCAATGGCAGGAATTCGGCCGTTTCCATGTCGACGAATGCCCGTGGAATGTGTTCCTGCATCGCGATGCGAATCGCGGCAATCACCGGTTGGCAGGGATCGATCGGAACGTAGCTGAAAACACGCGGCTCGTGAATGTCGTCATCGTCAATATCTTCATCAAATTCGCCCGTCCACGTTTTGGTTGCAAACGAATCCGACTCTTCCTGCGCAACGATGGTGATGATCGGTAGATCGTTGATGGCCGTTTCGACGTTCCATTGAAACGACGGCGGCAATGGAACAGCCACGCAATCGAATTCGTTATTCAACATCACACGGCGAACTTCAATCGCAAAGTCGCCACTGCCGTGAATAACGGGCAACGCAGTAATCTTGGGACTAATGCTGAGAAATTCAGAAAGCATGAGACGACCAAACAACGAATTCGTTTTGAAACTTGTACGATGGCTCTGCGAAGCCGTCGTGTTGTTAGTGTAACTCCGACGGGATCGGAGGCCCATCGTACCGGTCGAACGCGATTGCCAACAACCAGGAAGCTGACGCTTCCCGCGAACCCTTTTCGGTTCGAACTTGACTGAAGTACTCGCATTGGCAGCGATCACGAACGACAAGATCGGTGTATTCGATAATAACCGGATATCTCAATCTGGCCGATAGGCAAAATCGCGTTCCTCGCCTTCGAGTCACCTCGCTCAACCGCTTTTGCGGTCTTCCTGTCGAGTCGGCGCATCTGTTGAGACGACACAGGATAAGGACGAATCGCGTGACGCAACTCAACACGGGAACTCACACTCATGAACTCACAGAGAATTCTCATCGTCGATCCGGATCGAACGTCTTCCAGCCTATTGGCGTTGCGGTTTCAACAACTCCGATTGAAGGTGCGGACGGTCGCCGACGGCACATCCGCGATATCGATGGCGCGTGAGTTTCGTCCCGATTTGATCGTGCTGAGTGACGTCCACACGGTGACCGAGACCGGTCAGTCCGTCGCCGAAACAGTGCTTGGCGATGCGGAATTGGAATCAATTCCAATGATGGTGGTCTCCGATAAGGCCGATCGTCACACGATCACGCGATGCCAGGACTTGGGCATCACTTACTTCCACCGGTCGTCGACAAGTTGGGACCGGTTGCAGCCGATCATTTGCCAACAACTGGCGTTCACGCCTGCGACGCGGACGATTCGCCGCAATGCGCCTACGTTGAAGGTGTACGGTAGGGTCTTGTGCGTTGACGAGGACCCCAAGGTGACGCGGCGAATGCAGATTGACCTGCGGGATTATGGAATCGAAGTCATTCGCGAGACAAACGGCGAGGACGCCTTCAAAGCCGTCGTTCAACATAGCCCCGAGGTTATCGTTACGGAATTCTCCATGCGAGAAGGTCTCGGCAGTTACATGCTCGGAAGGATGCGCGATTGTGAGATTGACATTCCCGTGATTTTTCTCACGAGCGCCGATGAAACCAACTACATCAATCTGCGCAGCCATCTCATGGACTTGGGGGCCACGGCCGTTCTGAATAAGCCGTTTGAAATCGAGACCCTCATCACCGAGATTCGCAATCACATACGCCTTCCCAAAGAACTCTTCTCCGATGATCAATCGGTCGACACCGATCGTCCTGCCAAGGATCGTTCACACGAAAACGCACCCCACATCCCGATCGCCGCATCGAAGACACAAGCACCGGGTCCGCATGTGCTCAGACAGCCCACGACATTGCGTCAAAAACTGCGACAGCGTTGATGGGACGTCTCGGCTGAAGCGCGAACGCCACATCATGATTCTGCCCTCTAACGCTGGACCGCAGCCATGAAGAAATCGTGATGAACTCGGTCCAGATCTTCGCGAACTTACCAACATCCCCACGGATGGCGACGTAACACAATTGTCGCGGGATTCGACAATCCTGCCGTTCGCGTCGTCAGCGTTTGCGCCAACCGTCGGGTGATCGAAAAGCAGTGACTAATCCCCGTAAACCAGCCGCATGGCGCTCGTACCAACGTACTGCATTCACGTTATTCGAGTTGATTGTCTGGGCGGTCGTTATCATCGTCGCCTTTGTCGCTGCTGCAGTGACAATGCAAAACATGCACGAAGCCCGTCGACGGCAGTATCAAGCTAGTTTCATCGACGGTGTCAAATATGCCGTCCGCGAAGGCAACTCGGGCGGAATACTGTGCGGTGGGAATGATGGATTTCACGATGGTCGTTTACTAGTCGGAGATGCACTTGCCCGAAACCCCGACATGTCTATTCAAGAACGAGTTCAATTCGCATCACAACTCGTCGCTGGTAGCAGCCGAATTGAGACGTCCTTGGCAAAACAGGTCATCGCAGCACTTGAGAATTGGTCACCTCCACTTGCGAGCGCTGCCCAACTGGACGACAGCCGCTAAACCACCTTCTTCGCTGGCGTTTTCTTGCGAGGTCAGGGACCGGATTAAGGCGGAACCAAAAACTTTGGTAAGAATATTAGCCCATCATCTGTTTTCCAATTAGGACATCACTCGGATTTGAGCGATCAAAAGTGAGAGTTGACGGCACGGTTGATTATGCTGATAATTAATCGGTCCCACCTCCAATTGGTTGCCTTTCGACCAATGCATCCGCCGACTTTGGAATTCCGTTTATGAGCCAATCCGCGTCGCGTTGTCCCGGTCCACTTTCCCGCCGTAGTTTTCTTCAGGTGGGAACGCTGGGGCTGAGTGGATTGTCCTTGGGCGACTATTTTCGCGTGCGGGCGATGGCGGATGGCAGCACTGACGATCCCGAGACGTCCGTCATCTTCATCTGGTTGCCGGGCGGACCGCCGCACATGGAGACGTTCGACATGAAACCAAACGCTCCTTCTGATTATCGCGGCATTTTTAATCCGATTGCCACGAATGTGCCAGGAATAGACGTTTGTGAATATATGCCGAGATTGGCTCAAGTTGCCGACCGGTATACGTTGATCCGTTCGATCTCTCACAATTTTGCCGATCACGGTGGCGGTCACAAACGGTTCATGACGTCACGAGTTCCCAAGACTCCTGTCAACACGGTCAATGACGCTCCGGCTGTCGGTTCGATCGTTGCCAAGTGGTTCGAGGACCGCGACGTCGGCCTTCCGAACTACATTTGCAACGCACCGAACGGCCGACATGGCATCGACGTCTTCGCGATGGGTTCCGCGTATTTGGGTCCGTCGTACGCTCCGTTTACGGTTCCCGGCAATCCGGCCGACGAGAAGTTCGAAGTCAAGAACGTTTCGATGTTGAAAGAAGTCGAAGACCGGCTTGATGATCGTACTCGGTTGTTGAACGGTTTTGATCAATTGCGGAAGGACATCGACCAGTCCGGTTTGCTGGACGCTCAGGATCATTTCCGTCAAAAGGCCGTCGGCCTGATCACCAGCAGCCGCACACGCGATGCATTCGATTTGTCGAAAGAACCCGACAAATTGCGAGACCGTTACGGACGGCATTGCTGGGGACAGCGGGCGTTGCTAGCCCGCCGGTTGGTAGAGTCGGGCGCGAAATTCGTCACGATGGTGATGGAGAACCCCTACAAGAGCGGCGTTCCACGGTTAAAGCAGGGCGTCTACAACTGGGATTCGCATGCGGTCAACTGCCATTTGTATGATGATGCGAAAGTCCGTCTTCCGATTTTCGACCGAGCGATCTCCGCGCTCGTCGAAGACATCCATGAACGTGGCTTGGACAAGAAAGTGATGCTGATCGTCACGGGAGAATTTGGCCGCACGCCGCGGATTACTGTCCGCAAAGGAACTCAAACAGGCGTTGACCAACCGGGCCGGGATCACTGGCCGCAGGCGATGTCGAATCTGGTGTGTGGTGGTGGCATGACGACTGGCCAGGTTGTCGGCTCGACAAATTCGAAGGGCGAACATCCTCAGACGCGTCCGTTGACTCCTAACGATTTCTGGGCGACCGTTTATCGGCACCTTGGAATCGACACCGAACACGCTTATCCCGACCACGGCGGCCGCCCCATGCCGATCCTGCCGTTCGGCGAACCGATCTCTGAATTGCTCTGAGTCGATAAATATTCTGCACGGTCGAAACTTGAGGATCGCACGGTAGAGATAGCGGGGCAAAGCCGCAATTCGTGACCGGAATGAGCAGATGTCGACAGCTCGGGAACAGACCTCGTTGCGATCCATTTCGCTGCTCAGTGTTTGTTCGCTAGCGCAATTGATTCTGCAATTCGCGTTTCAAGTGCTCTTGGCGCATCTATACGGCACGCAAGCCGACATGGATGCCTATCTGGCCGCTCTCGCGATTCCAACGGTCGTAAGCACGGTGCTTGTCGGTTCGCTGGGCTTCACTTTTGTGCCCGTTTTTTTGGAAACGCGACAACAACGCGGAGACGATGCGGCTTGGAACCTCGCCAGCACAATCGGAATCATGCTGTTCGTTAGTAGTCTGGCGATTTCCGCTGTCTGCTGTGTGTTCGCGGAATCGTTGATGGGATCACTCTTCAAGGATTCGAATGCCGAACTTTCCGCGGAACTGTTTCGCGTCCTTGCGTGGACCGTGTTGACCAGCAACATGGCGACATTTCTGCGAGCTGTCTGTCACTGCTGCCAACGATTCACGCCGACGGGGATCGCTCCGGTTGCCGGTACGGTAACGACCATCGGATACGTCGTTGCCTTTCATTCGGCGCAGGGGATCTTGGCGGTTGCCTATGCGTTCTTGGCGGGGACGGTTGTCAGCACCGTCGTCCAACTGCCGTTGTTTCTGAGAAATGTGCGTTGGGCTATACGGTTTGATGAGGACGTGCAGCGTTGTGGAAAGTTGCTGCTACCGCTGATTGCCGGAGCCGTCTACTACAATCTCGATCCCATTATCGACCGGCATCTTGCATCGTCCGTTGACGGCCAAGTCTCTCGGCTGGGTTACGCATCGCGATTGGCAGGCGCACTCGTGACTGTCGCGACGACCGGTTTGGCGGTTGTTGTTTTTCCGAAATTGTCGCAACTCGCATCCGACGACGACCCTCATCGGTTTCGATCGGAAGTTGCCAGTGCGTTTCGATTCCTGGGTTTTGTGATCATCCCAATTCTTGCCGGTTTGGCCTTCTTCAGTCAGCCGGTCGTCCACGACCTGTTTGAACGCGGGAAGTTCACGCCATCGGATACCGCCGCGGTTGCCGGATTGATTATCCTGTATCTTGGGATGATTCTGGCGGCCTCTCTCGGAGAAGTCGCGGCACGCGTGTTTTATGCACTTCAGGACACGCGGACCCCGGTACTGATCGGAATGACGGGCTTCACGCTGGGACTTGTCGTCAAGTTCTGGTTAGCTCCGACGTACGGAATCTCGGCGATCGCCGCGGCGACGTCTGGTTATTTCGTTTTCAATATCGGCTGCATGCTTGTGATTCTTCGTAAGCGACTCACCAGTGCGATTTTCGCCGGCGTTGGCCGGATGATTGGACGGTCGTTTGCTGCTTCGTCGGCCGCGGTCGCTGCTGCTTGGGCGATTATTGGAATCAGTTTCGCCTATTCTTCGTTTGTCGCCGCCGTGTTGGGGCTGACTGTCTATGTCGCCGTGTCGTATGCTCTAGGAGACGAATTCGCGGTCGCGTCAATGCGATATCTCTTGGGGAAACGGCCGCCAACGAACGAAATCGATTCTCAGGAATGAATCCGACAACAATCCCCGACATCCGTGAGATCGAGTTCGCGTCCACTGGTTGTCCACTGTGCGGAAACTGCGATTCGCAGCCGTTTCACAGTGGACACGACTTGCTGCACGGGACTCGCGGTGAATTTCACTTAGTTCGCTGCATCTTTTGCGACCATGTTTTTCTGAATCCGCGGCCGACGACGGAATCGATCGGCCGTTGCTATCCAACTGAGTATGCTCCGCATCATCTCGGAATCGGCGAGCCGGTGTCGCAGCCGAGTTCGATCAAATCGAAGTTGCGGTCGATTCCCGGCTTGCAACGATTCATTCACTGGCTGACGGATTCGCATTCCGAGTTCATTCCGCCGGTGGAATCGACACCGAAACGAGCGTTGGAACTCGGATGCGCCGACGGGCGATTTCTGTTACGACTCAAGGAACTCGATTGGGACGCAACAGGCGTTGAACTTTCCGACGAAGCCGCCGCTGTCGCGCGAAGCCGTGGTTTCGACGTTCAATCGGGCACTCTCGAATCTGCCAACTTTGGCGATTCACAATTTGACGCCGCATTCGCCTGGATGGTTGTCGAACACCTTCATGATCCAGTTAGCACACTGAGCGAGATCCATCGCGTGCTGGCGCCGAGCGGATGGTTTGTCTTTAGTGTTCCCAATCTGGGATGCTGGGAACCTCGCGTTTTTCGACGGTATTGGCATGCTTACGACCTGCCCCGTCACCTGCAACATTTTACGAAAACGACACTACGGAATCTGCTGGCGGAAACGGGATTCGAATTGGTCCGTATGATCCATCACCGAACCGCGTACAACATCACGGGCAGCCTTGGACTGATGTTTCGCCATTCGTTTCCCAAATGGCTTGGGCAGCGGTTGTTGAAGTTTACCGACAATCCGTCGATCGCCGGCATCATCGTGCTGAATCCGCTCGCACGATTGCTGGCTCTGTTTCACCAATCAGGAATGCTGACAATCGTCGCGCGCAAGCAAGCTGGCGGCGGCCGTAAGGAATCATGAAGATCCTCTTTCTGACATCGGGACAACGCGTGCCGAGCAGCCGATTCCGAGTGCTGCAGTACATTCCCTATTTGCAACAACTGAGCCACGAGTGCGTGGTCCTTCCGAGCCGCCCTGAAAAATATCGCTCGATCCGAGGACTTGGCAGCCGACTGAGCCAACACGTACGACGTTTTCGACGCTTGCGTAACATACGCATGATCGCCCAGTCTTCGTTCGACGTCGTGTTTCTGGAACGCGAACTCTTCAGCGACGGCAGCTATGACGTCGAGCAAACACTTCGAGCTGCTGCGAAGACGCTGATTCTCGATATCGACGACGGCCTGTTCGTGCTTCACCCTCGAAAGTTCGATGTCCTGGCCGGCATCAGCGACGCGGTCATTGTCGGTAACAAGTTGTTGTACGAAAAGACGATCTCGCTGAATGCCAACGTGACGACGATTCCAACCTGCCTGGATTTAGAGCGGTATCAAGTCAAACCACCGCGTCATGGCGACGACAAACGAGAACGCACAACGATTCTTGGCTGGACCGGGACGGCCGCGAACATTGAATTTCTCAAGCAAGTCGAGCAACCGTTAAACGATCTTGCGAAACGATTCCCGATTGAATTGAGAATCATCGCCGAGTCGTCCCGGCCGCTGCGTCAACTTCACTTACCCGACGTCAGCATCCGGTTCACAACTTGGAATGAAGAAACCGAGATCGAGGATCTGCGATCGTTCGACATTGGTCTGATGCCGATGCCCGACAACGAATGGACTCGGTACAAGTGCGGGCTGAAGATCTTGCAGTACATGGCGTTGGGAATTCCCGCGGTCGCGTCGCCAGTCGGAACCAACGCAGACATCATTCAGCACGAACGGAATGGATTCCTCGCCGAGACGGATCGTGAATGGGTTGAAATCCTATCGCGATTGATCGAGCAGCGTGAATTGCGCGTCGCAATCGCCACTGCGGGACGCTCAACGGTCGAAGAAAGATTCTCGGTGCGGAAACACGTCAGCAGTTTGGTCAAAGTTTTTGAGGGCGCAATCCGGCGAACATGATGACGCCAGTTTGGTCAGCCGTCAAAATCGGTTCAAATCGAATTTTGCACGCGCGCGACAAACATCGGTCTTGTGTTTCGTCAATCCGCGTGTGAGCATGGAATCATCGGGATTGTCATGCACGGTCGAGATCGATGCGGCTGCTGGTAACTCAAATCGCTGTCGTCTTGAGGATGCAGCCGTGCTTGACTTGAATCGCCCGCTCTGTTTTCCTCGATTCAATTGGGCCGACGCATGCTCGCATTTTCCGGAGAGACACTGTCGGACACGGATCTCTGCTATCTGGCATTCCGAGTTTCGTTCCAGGAAACGTTGGAACACTTTGCCTTCGCCCGAACCTCGAACGATGACTTGTTCGACGATTTTGGTTTTCTGACCGAAGTGCCATTTCTGCGCAACGTTGCCCCACAAGTTCAGTTGGACTTGCTTGCCGCAACATGGAGGAAACATGTTTCACGCAGAACCGTCGAAGCGACCCTCATCGACGAAAGCGTGATGTACGCCGTTTGTGAAACCGCGGCCAATCTCGCCGACGATCATCCGACCGTCATCACTCACGCGATCATCAGCGGCCCGCAGTCAGTGTCGATCGCTGTCGATGGCGCTTTAGCCGACAGCTTTCGGCGTTTGCACTTGTCGTTGCCGAGTGAGGGCGATTTTTTGCTGATCAGCCAGTTCGAAGACATGGCTCCTGACGACGCCGACGAAGCCAAGGAACAACTGTGCTTCGATACCGTCCGGCAAACCGAGTTATTCGATGTTCTCGGCAGGTGGGTTGTCTCGCACGATTTGTTCGCTGACCTGGAAGGATTGCTTACAGAACGCGAGATTGCCAGGACGAACGAGATCCTGTTTGTCTAGCCGCGTGACGGCTAACCAAAACGGTCGGCGAGTGTTTGCGATCGCCACTGAATGTCCGAAAAACCGTTCTCAATAAATGAAGTATCGCGTGCGCATTGGTCCAAGTGTCATCGTCATCGCACGAACGCTAGGATGGCGAATCACAATGAACCAAAAGGAGTCGCTCTGAAATGAATGCCGAAGAACTGAAAACCGCACAGGCACCGTTGAAAGACCGTTACCGAAATGAACCCGAATCCGCGTTACTGACAATGCGAGCCCAAGGCAAGCTCGACGCGTCGGCGGTCATTTGCAATGTGCAGACGCATGTTGGTACGGCGAATGCCGGTTTACATCCGGCGGCTGGCGGCGACGAGAGCTTTGCGTGTTCGGGCGAGATGTTGCTGGAAGCACTTGTCGGATGCGCGGGCGTGACGCTCGCGGCCGTTGCGACTGCACTGAAACTCCCGTTGCGTGGCGGCATAATCAGCGCGGAAGGCGACCTCGATTTCCGTGGAACGTTGGGAGTCAGCAAGGAAGTCCCGATCGGGTTCCAGCGCGTGCAATTGCAATTCGATTTGGAAACCGACGCCGACGACGAACAAATCGAGACCCTGATCAAACTGACGGAACGGTATTGTGTCGTGTATCAAACGCTGAAGAATGTGCCACGGATTTCGACGTCGGTGTCGAAGAGTTAAGACGTTGAATCTCGTCACCGACAACTGTGGCTTGTGAGTATTCTTCCGACCAACCTTAAAGTGCTCTACGGAACGTTCAGCTCGCTGGTCGCATTCTTTCCGACTTCGGCGGCTTTCATTTCGATCGTGATTTTCGACGTCGGTTTGAACTCGGTACGGTCTTCGGTGTTGAATTTCTTTTCTCGTTCAATCGTGACCGTCCACTTTGCGAGTCCAAAAGGAACGTCCTTGCTTCGCCAGATTTCCGCTGAATGGCGTGAGCGATCAGTCCGGCTTTCAAGCTGCACGTCCGCGGTCAATTTCGTTGCCGATACCGGACCAATGCCGACTTGGGGGTCCTCGGACTGACCGGAATCACCGACGAGTTTCTTATAGTGCCTCATCCAAGTCAGAACCGGATAGACGTGTAAAACCTTACCCTTGATCGCCACGGGGTCCTTTTGCTGATCGCCGACGCGTTTGTATCCCTTGACGATCGGAAGATAACTCATGGGAATTCCCGCCGCATCCGATGTGTTTCCAATGACACGGTTTTCCGGAACCAGGACTTTATAAATCCGAGTTCCCACGGGTCCGGGATCGATTCCCGCGGCGCTGGGTTTCCCGGTGATCAGTTTCAATTCGATCCAGCGGCACGGCACGGATTGGCCGTCAATGTCGGCCATCTCTTTTCCGACTGACTTGATCGTCAGATGGCGAATCCAGTCCATAGTCAGATTGGCTTCGCCCGCCTGCTCGCGGTTGTCGACTTGTTTGTACGTACCTTCGTAACGGATTTCGGTGCCGTCTTCCGGCAACGACCAGATCAATCCCTGCGCGCTGGCCGGACTTGTCAATAACCAACCAACGATGGCGAATGCGATGCAGCGTGGAAAACACGAACAATTGAATGGTGGGAATCGAAGCATTTGTTACTGCCTGGGATTGGTTCAGGGTATCAAGAAGTTTGCAAAACACTGGCTCGCGAAAGGATGCGTTTCGTTTAACGGCAAGCCGTAGGCGACGGTGTGTGTGGAAGTCGGTTCTTACCGTGAAACACAGTCGCCTACGGCTTGCCGTTAAACGATGAAAAAGTCGCTTTCACGCACTTTCTATCTCAAGTCTGGCAAACCGCTATTCCGGTGACAAGATTGATCGTTCCACTTAGTGTATCATCGCCGTTCTTGACCATGAAATAGGGCAACCATAGACTGACGCGGTGTTTCCCGAAAATGTTGCAGTTGTTCGGATTCTGTGTCTTCTCGGGGGTGGACAAAGTCGTGCGCACGCAAAGCATGATTGTTCTGAACGGTTAATCGGACTTTCGGCGCCGATCGGCGCTTTCGGGGCTTTCGGCGCTCAGAATGAACAACCATTGGTTGCGCGGGTTTGATTCACTCTGATTGCGTCGAGAATACAGAGGGGACGAACGTTAGAAAGCGCCGATTCATTGTCGCTGTATCCGCGGGAAGCAATCTTCACGTACCAAAATGAAATCAGTTGGAGCCGTCGGAATATGACAAAGCGTAATTGGAACACCTCTGTTCAAGCCGTGGCATTGATCGTGAGTCTGACAGTCTGCCACTCGCTGATTGCCGACGATTCCAAGCCTAAAACCGGTGACTCGGAACTCTCGCAATACTACGGGTTCAAACCGCTGGAAGTCTTCAAGCTCGAGCGGCGGTCGCAAAACCTGTTGGCTCACGATATGAATCAGGACGGATTGACGGACCTGATTCTGATCGATAACAGCCACAGCCGGCTCGATCTATTGCGGCAACGCGGCAAGAATGATGCGGACGAGAAAGAGCCGCGGAAAACGCTGGCCGTGAATGAAATTGAAAACGATTCTCGATTCAAGCACGAAAAGATTTCCGTCGACCGTCAAGTGGTTTCACTGGCCGTCGGAGATTTCAATTCAGATGGCCGGGCCGACATTGCGTATTTCGGCGTGCCCGACCGTCTGGTTATCCGGCTTCAGTCCGAACAAGGTGACTGGAACAGCAAGACGAGTTTTCGAGTTCCTGAAGTGCCGCCGACGCTTTGGATTCTCACGGCCGGCGACTTGAACAATGACGGCAAGGATGACCTTGCGATTCTTGGCACGAAGAATACGTATCTTGCCTATCAACAGGCCGACGGCAAAATCGCAACACCCGTACCGTTGATGAACACCTCCAACAAACTCGGCCTGTTGCAAATCGCCGATCTTGATGGAGACGGCCGCAACGACCTCTGTTACATGGCGAACGATGGCGACGTCGACCGATCGGTCTGTGCTCGACTGCAACGCAAAGACGGACGATTGGGGCCGGAACTGAGATTCGAATTGAATAAGCCGCGCGGCTTATCGTTGTCGGACCTCGACGGCAAACCGGGGCACGAGATTCTGGCGGTCGATTCGAAAACGGGACGGATCACATTGCAAAGGCTCGTACGGCCACAAGCCAGCCCAGGTGAACTGGCCGGGCAATTGATCCAATATGGTTTCGGAGAAAAGGGAACGGGCCGCGAACGTGGCTTGGCGACCGGTGATTTGGACGGCGACGGGTTGACCGATGTCGTCGTCACCGATCCCGAAGCGGCTCAGATGATTGTCTTTCGTCAGCATGCGAACGTCGGGTTGGATCTGGGTACGACGTTTCCTGGGCTTGTCGGTGCCAGCAACATCCGCATGGTTGATCTCGACGGCGACAAACGTGACGAAGTCATCGTTCTCAGCTCGAAAGAAAAGACGATTGGAATCAGTCAATTGAAAGACGGCCGTTTGACATTTCCGAAATCCGTGCCGATCACGAAAGAACCAAAGGCTTTGGAAGTCGCCGATTTGAATGGTGACAAGAAGTTTGAAATCGTCTACGTCGCCCGCGAACGAGTGGGCCGGTCATCCAAATACGAGTTGCGGGCATTGCAACGCGACGACCAAGGGAATTGGCAACCGTACAAGTTCGGCGACCAGGAAGCCCTGGCTCTAAAACTGAGCGGAACACCGGATCGGATGCTGCAATTGGACGCCAACAACGATCAGCGTCCCGACTTCTTGGTGTTTCAAGGAACCGATCGTACTCCGGACCTGCTGATTTCTAACGACAAGAGAATCCCCGAGATCGTAAAGACCGAAGGTGGCATCCAATTCGGCGACGTTGCCGCTGGGGGCGTATTCGTCGGGCAGTTGGACGAGCCGGCGATCCTTGTGGCGCAGGAAAAATTCGTCCGCAACTTGCGTTTAGATCCCAAAGGAGCCTGGCAAGTTCTGGATCAATACAACGCGGCGGAATCAAACGCAAAGATTGCCGGCGCGGCGACGTTGAATCTCGATAATGTCAAAGGAAACGAAATCGTACTGGTCGATTCCGGAGTTGGCCGGCTGCGCGTGCTGCGACGCGACGGCAGCGTGTATGTTCCGTGGCGAGAGGTCGAGATCGGCGCGTTCCCATTCAAAGCGACTCATGTTGCTGACTTGAACGGAGACGGCAAGGACGACCTGTTGCTGTTCGGAGCCAAACAATTCGGCGTGCTGTACACCGGGCAGAGTGATCCGAAACTGAAACAAATCGCATCGTTCGAAACGGCCCTGGAACGGACGTTTTTCTCGGACGTCATTGCCGGCGACGTCAACGATGACGGAACGTCCGACTTACTGATTATTGACACACGTTCGCATTTTATCGAGTTGTTAAAATTCCAACCATCAACAAAGGAACGCGCGGCCGATCTGAAACACGCATTGCACTTCAAGGTGTTTGAAGAAAAGAGTTTCTCAAGCACTGACGAGCGTGGTGGCTCCGAGCCTCGCGAGTCGTTGATCGCGGATGTCACGGGCGACGGGTTGGCTGATTTGATCTTGCTGATTCACGACCGCGTCTTGCTGTACCCGCAAGACGATGGCAGATAAGCCTTCTCTACGCTCCGACCGTCTCTAAGGTACAATTCATCATCCAGTGGTTGAAGTCCGAGAGCATTTTGGATGAAACTCCGTCGGCTTCGTTGTAAATGCGGGTCGCGACTTCCATTCCCGCGGAATGCAGTATTGAGGCGGTCTCGACGGTGTCCGCGACAGACACGCCGTGCTCGTGTGACCGCATTGTCATCAGGACTCGTTTGCCGCGCAGCCTGGGGAATTGGGCCAGCGGTAATTGCGACTTGTTGAATTGGCCGCCAATCGTGACGATTCCGTCGAAGCAATCGGGATTTGTCAGCAACAGGTTTAACGCGGTCGGCGACGACTGCCCAACGGCCGCTAGATACGTTCGTTCCGTGTGAATGTTGTATTCTTCCCGAATCTGGCAATAAGTTTGGTAAACCAATTTCTGGAGCGAGGCTGCATTGCTGCCGTCAGCATTCGTCGCCGGCACGGCCCGCTCTTGCGAAACGCAAACACCGAAATAGTTCCGCATGCTGATTTCCGGCATCAATTCCAGCAGTTCCCACTTGTCACGCTCGCGCTCGCAAATCCAAACGATCAACGGATAAGCGTATGTGGGCTGATAGTTTTCCGGCATGTAGACGACAACATCGTCGGGCAGCACCACTTGGCCAGCGGGTGATTCCGTTGAACACAGGTCGAACAGATCAATCCAATCTGATTGGTCCTCGCCAAATCGCAAGTTCCGCTCCGCCAATTCGTCGAACGGCATTGCAACCTGCGAAACATCTATTTGCGGTTTGATGCGTTGAGGCCAAGAGTCTTCACGAAAGTGATGTGTCATTGTCGGCGACTCCCTGGTGCACTGGCGAGCCGCACAGCCGGCGACTCGGACTGATTCTGAGAAAATGAACGGACGGAAACGCTCTGGCTGACTTCGGCCATCGGAAAATAACGGCCGGGACACGCGGTCTCCTTGACATCACGGTGCCCAACAATGCGTTCGCTGGTAATGTCGTACTCGGCCTTCAGCGTCCCAACCAACCGTTTGACGGCCGAAATTTGAGAAGCTGTCGGTGGTTCCTTCTCGAAATTGCCAACCAGGCAGACGCCGATGCCGTGTTGGTTGTAATCGTTGTTTCCGGCGTGGGCTCCATGCAGTTGTTCATTCCAGCGAAACGTCGGCTGAATCTCGCCGTCACGCATTCCCGAACCATTGCCGATCACGAAGTGGTATCCGATTCCCAACCAATTGTTTCCAGCGGCGTCTTTCTTCTTGAGATGTGACTGATGGATGCTGTCAACGCTGCCGCCGCTCGACGCCGTGTGATGGATCACGATGTAGTCCCAATCACGTTCAGGGACGGTCGGCTTCCAAGGATTCTCGTTCCCCAATTGAACCGGCGGCCTGAACAGCGGGCGAGTTGGCTGTTGTTGGGTGATCGGTGGAATCGCCGATCGCGATTGATGTCGCAACGACGCGGGCGGAGGCAGAGCGGACGACCGCATGCAGCCGGAAATGTGTCCGCAACTGATTGCCGATAAACAAATCATGACCACGCCCTTGGATACCACCGGCGTCCTCCTTGACGGCCCGCGACCGAGACAAAAATCAATAGTGCCGGGATACAGGACCCCGCCACGTCGTGCAGATCGGTGGAATTTACTGGCGTCCAGAATATGTGTCAACGGCGTGTTGAGTCGACGACGAATTAGCCACAAGTTCAAGTCAGATTACGTGTTAAAAGAACCGACATGTGACGGTCGGAACATGCAAAATGGGGGGTAAATACCTTTCGCAGCTTCACTAGAATCCGCAATCGTTGCGATGCACCGGGTTTTAGTCGAAATCGAGTTTTTTGCTCGCGAATGACTCAAGAACGAAATGAATTGACTCAAACAACTCAATGAAAAGCACGCAATCCGTTCGCTGTTGGACGATGCGTGAGTTCAGATTGTTGGAGTCGAAACCGATGTGAATCAATTGAGCGGTCCCACCCGAACGAATCTGTCATTCGACAACTGTCGTTCACCGTCCCAACGATAAGCACATAAAAATCCACCTTTCGCCACACTGTAATCGAGACAACAAACGTTGTCAGCCAATAGCGACGGTGTGTTTTCGGACAGCCAATAATGACCACAAAAAACGGGGATGTCGCTTTGCGGATACGGATCGATTTTCTCGTAAAACGTCTCGGGAAT
>CAUZVF010000009.1:0-18668 GCA_963582955.1 Planctomycetota bacterium | reverse complement strand
CGGATGTCGCCAAAAGAGCAAAACGACGGATGCAAATCACGATGAAAGCCCTTGTAATACCGCGAGTCACGATTTCGCGGAGGTAAAAACAGAAGAAATCATGAATCAAGCAAAGCGTGAACGACCGAATGGAGATAGTTGACTGGACGAAACCCAAGTATCACAAAATTGACGGCATGGGCGACGGTCCGATGAAGTTCTCACTGCGATCTAAACAGTGGGGATATTGGCGTCACGATCTGTCGGGACAGCTTTTTGAAGACAGCGTCGTCAGAGTGACGCCGGGCAATAAAGTGAATGACGATTGGCAGATGTTCAAAGCAAAGTGGTACAAACCCGGAGACGAGAGCCCCACGGGTCCAAGGCGAGCCATTTTGTGGTCCCTTGGGCGTTTCTTCCTGGCATCTCGGCTTGAAAAGGTGACCAGCGTCGAAGAATCCGCCGATGGCCGACTTGTCGTGTTTGCGTCAGGAACGAAGTGGAAAAACCAAACGGGGCGATGGGAATTCGAGATCGATCCTGCGGCGGCATGGATGGTTCGCAAAGCGAAGTTCTACTCATCGGCCCGCCCGGACCAGATCGCCTTCGAGATGAAAAACGAAGGGACCAAACAGAGCGGATCGTACTGCATTCCTGAGAAGGCCGAAATCAATTTATCGGGTCCGATTGGGGACGTGACGACTCGGTGACTGGAATTTGGCCCCGCGTTCAAAGGGTTTTACGAGAAGTTGTATAGAGATGCCGAGCAGGCCGTTGTCCATAATAAACATCCAGATCTTGATCTCTGGGATCACCGTGAATCTCGGCTGAAAATCTCCCAGCCCAACCGGCTCAAACTCCCACACCTACCCCCATCGAACGACAAGAAAAAATCGACAGCAGCTCCCACTCCGGAGACGGAGTAACCACAATCCAAACGACGGAAGCCACGAAGTGCTTCACAACAAAGAAACTGTACTAATGATCTATACAACAAGCTTGTCCCGCTTCACTCCCCGGTGGCGACTGTCCGCGTCCTCGGGTCTTCTGAGGCGTGCGTGTCGAAGGACTTCTGGTGTCCCGAAACGAAGGAATTTCAGATTAGGTTGGAACGAAAGGCGTATCGCATACGTGCTGAGTTGACTGGCAACGCGGCACGCCAAATCAACTCCGATACCGCCGGACTGAAGTCCATCCGATTTTGGATTGGCAAGCTCCGGTCAAATGTTGTGGCATTTCAGACCGACAATTCCTGGAGCGCCCACTGTTCCTGGGGAAGTCCAGAGTTGTTCTCGATTTAACTTGACCAGATGCTGCTGGAGTGGCATTGTACTTGCTTCCTTCGACCAGTATTGATCCACGAACAATCTGTGTCACTCTCCGAACTCCCGGACATCGTGGAGGCTATCGACAGGAAAACGGTTATTGAGCCGCCTTGACTAGGGCTCGCAACATCAAGCTCGGTCCCGGTGGCGTCGGCGGAAGCCGCCACCGGGAACCTTTACCTCCATCGAAAAGAAAGGATGGATTCGATGGTCTTGAAACTGCGGGGACGATCGCGTTTTTGGCCCGAGGCCATGTTTGTGCGATGCGTCTTGCACATCCTGTTTGCTTGCACGTTGCTGGGAAGCAGTGGGCAGAGACTTCTTGCCGACGAGCCGCCCCGAGCAGCCCGGCCAGCGATACACGGGATTCTATTCAACGAAGACGACAGCCATCGCTTTTTTCTCGATCCGCCGGGTCATATGAAGCCCGCGCGGCTCGACAACATCGTGGATAAGTTGGCTGACTCGCACGTCAAGATCATGCTCATCTGCTGTTGTGCCAAGAACACGAACTACGAGAGCAAGGTCTGGGACGTGTATGGCAAGGGGTTCGACCCAAACAAGGATAACGACCAGCCCTTCTTCGGAGACGCACCGAAGAGCGAGCGCGACACGCACCGCCGGTGGGCGCACAACCTCAAGGTGATGCTCGACGCCGGCGTCGACCCGATGCAACGCATGATCGACCGTTGTCGCATGCGGAACATCAGCCCGTGGGTGAGCATCCGCATGAACGACGCGCATGATGCAGGGTCGCTGAAGTCCCCGCTCCACAGCCGGTTCTGGATGGAGCATCCCGAGTTTCGTGGGACTTATTATGGCTCCTTTAACTATGCTCTCAAGCCGGTCCGCGACCACATGATGTCGCTGATTCGAGAGGTGTGCGACCGCTATGACATGGACGGGCTGGAATTGGATTGGAACCGCTTTCCATTGAACTTCCGCTCGGGACAGGAGATCGAGGGGGGCAAGGCGCTCACCGAGTGGATGGTCGAGGTGCGGGAGGTGGTACGCGCCGTGGAGAAGAAGTGGAAGCATCCGATCTCGCTCATGGCGCGCGTTCCCGCTCGGCCCGAAGTGTCGATGGACACGGGCCTGGATGCCGTCACGTGGGCCAAGCGCGGACTGATCGATCACTTGGTCGTCGCCCCCTTTTGGGCCACGACCGACTTCGACATCCCCGTGGAACAGTGGATCGAGCTTCTCAAAGGTACGGGGGTCGGCGTGACTGCCGGATTGGAGTACCGCGTCCAGGCATCTCCTGAGGGGGATGTGCTCTACAATACGGTCGAGTGTCGCCGCGGCGCGGCGATGGGCGCCCTCTTCCGCGGCTCCCAGGGAATCTACTTGTTCAACTACTTCATCTTCATCAACAATAGAAACGAGCCCTCCGAGCAGGAACTTCTCTCCAGGAAGGAAAGTGTTTCTCTGCTGAAAGAGCTGGATTCGGTGGAAGCCCTGGCGGCCAAGGATCGCAGCTACGTGGTCACCTATACGGACATCAGCATACACCGTCCGATCCCGGCGGCCTTGCCGAAGAACCTAGCGTCGGGCCAGTCGGCCGAGTTTTCGTTGTTCATCGGTCCTAAGCCGCTGGCCAGCGCACGAGGTGAAGTGGAACTGACGCTCGCACCAGAGAAGCCCGGTGAGAAATGCGTCGCCGAAGTCAAGCTCAACGGGCAGCCGGCGCTCGTCGGCGGCGGCTATGCCTTCAATTCCGCTGCCTTCCGCGAGGGGTACAACGTAGTCCGGGTCGCCAATGCCGGAACGTCTGCCATGACCGTTCAGAGTGTCAAGTTATCGTTGCGATTTCCTTCCACCGGCAAAACGGCCAGTCATGCTGGCGGCAGATAATCAACCCTACAAGAGCGCAAAAATGACGATCTACAATCCACTCTTCGCAACCCATCATCGCGCTCGCGAAGGAGCTTTGTTTGGCAGATTCAAAGCACCGCTAGGGTGCGAATTCTGATGCTCATCTCGATGGGATGCGCGACATAGGAGCTGAAACATGAAATCGATGCTGACTGCGCTACTACTGGTCGAGATTTGCTTGTTTGGTACTTGCGAAGTCTCGATTGCGGAGGGTCTGTTCGAAACGAGAGACGTTTTTGTCGGTGGTCAAGACGAGATCAGCGAATACCGCATCCCGGCATTGGTCACAACGGGAAAGGGAACACTGATCGCCATATGCGATGCGCGCGTCGAGAAGCCTGGTGATGCCATCAACAACATTGATTTGGCCATGAAGCGAAGTTTCGACAACGGTAAGACTTGGGAACCGCTGACGATCCTTGCGGACTTCCCGGGCCAGCAAGCTGCGGCCGATCCGAGCATGTTGGTTGACCGGACGACCGGCACAGTCTGGATCGCCTACGATTACGTCCTCGACAAGCTCCTTCCAAACAGTCTCCGGAAACAGGAACGCCGCGCAATTGCGTTGCACCTCATCTACAGCCGAGATGACGGCCAGACGTGGTCGAAGGCCACCGACATCACCCGGACCGTCACAAGCCCAGGTTGGGAGGCTGTCATGGCGGCCCCCGGCGGCGGCATCCAAACGCGTGCGGGCCGGCTGATCTTCCCCGTCTATAGCCGTCAACCCGACCAAGACTACTCGCACCTATTGTCGAGCAACGATCACGGCAAGACGTGGCAGATCAGTTCGCCCGCCGCCCGAATGGTCAATGAATGTCAAGTGGTGGAGTTGAAGGACGGATCATTGATGTTGAATATGCGGAGCTACCGCAAGAAGGGGTGTCGAGCCGTGGCAACGACAAAGGACGGTGGGAAAACCTGGGGACAGATCGTCGACGACACCCATCTGCCTGAACCCACGTGTCAGGCCTCGTTCATCCGGTATACCGATGTCAGAGACGGATTCAGCCGGGACCGACTGCTGTTTGTCAATCCCGCGAACACGTCGAAACGCGTCAACCTGACGGTTCGATTGAGCTATGACGAGGGGAAGACGTGGCCGATCTCAAAAGTCATACGCCCTGGGCCGTCCGCGTATTCTTGTCTGACTGTTCTGAAAGACGGGACCATTGGTCTGATCTACGAAAACGGCCGAATGTCTCCGTACGAGAGACTGACGTTCGCGAGATTCGATTTGCAGTGGTTAACGGACGGCCGTGACCGCATCACCAAGAGGAAGTGACACGCACGAGGATGTAACGATGCAGACGAGCAATCGCGTCTATCACGAGCGGTTCGATCACGGGCCGGGCGGTTGGTACGGTTGGATCAGCAACGCCGGCGGGCCCAAGCCGCTGGAATCGCGGCAAGGCCAAGTCACGTCGCGCAGTCCGTGGTGGATTGACTACAACCACGCGCCGCCCGGCGCCGGTTATATGCACATGGTTTTCAGCCTCGCCACCGTTGGACCGCAGGGCGAGGTCTACAAGGAAGTGGGCGGGTCCAACCGCTTCATTGCTGATCGATGCCCGACCGACTTCACCAATGCCGCGATGACGCTCCGCGCCCGCGGCGAGTTGCTGGCGCAGGGCTCACAGTTCGTCCTGCTGATCCAGGGAAGTGTCGAAGGCATCACCAGCGGCTGGTTGTGCACCGGTCGGCCATTCACTGTGAATGAATCGTGGTCGCAACAGACGATCACAATTGATGGTGACCCCGCCAACTGGACCGCGCTGGGCGCGCGTCACGACCGCGGGGACATGTACGGCGTCAAGCCGCTGGATCGCGTGCTGTCGGACGTCAACGTCAACATCATGCTCGTGTTGTTTCCACTGGACGTTGCGGCGATGGGACCGCTCGACGCTGACCCTCATATCGTGCGCCCCGAACGCGACTATCCCGTCTGGCGGCACCGGCTGCCCGAAGGCTACGTCACTCTTGATGAAGTGCGGATTGAATTCGCATAGACAAAAACTCGACCGGTCAACGACTCTTAGGACCATCGCAATGGATCGACTATCCTGTGGCGGAATCTGCCATAAGGTACACGGCTGGAGACAGAAATGGTTCGACGATCGATGCTGTCCTTGTTGAGCAACTTGCCAAGCTAGACTTGTTGATCCTCGACGAATTGGGCTACGTCCCAGCCAGCAAGGCCGGAGCGGAGTTGCTCTTCGACGTGATCGCCACGACCTACGAGCGCAACAGTGTGATCGTGACGACCAACCTGCCGTTTGAAATGTCGCCTTGTCGCAGGAAATGCTGCTTGAAACCACCGGAAGGGCTCTTGGCATCGTCCCTGTTGGCTGCCGCGAGATTGCTTGTCACGAGGGCAACCAGGAAAATGAAAGAAAAGGTCCAACGGATGGCGAGTCGATGCTTTGCCAAATGCACATCATACAGCAGTGATGAATAAAATCTTTTTCGTTGTTTCGCTCTGCGTCGCTCTCACGCTGATCTGGAGCGTCGGTGTCGTGTTTCTGTTCGCCCGCATGATCCGAGAGGTTCGCTGGATCCGTGTCCTGCGTCGCGATGCGCAACCTCTCGATGACGACCGTTACGCGGCAACTCTGGCCCGCGTGAAGAGGCGACTCGAAGTAAGTCATTTCGGTGAGATCGGCGTGTCACAACGCGTTTCGATACCGTTGACGATCGGGCTCTGGCGATCGACTGTGCTGATTCCGGATCTTCTGGCAAAGTATGCCGGGTCGTTCGACATCCCGCCTACCGACAGCACTGAAATGATGGCGTAGCTTAATCGTTTGGTGGGAACAGCTTCCCGAAATCTAAGTGCCATTCGTCTTTTCGACCGACGCTGCTAACTTTCGGAGCTAGATCACCCATGGCATGCCCTCCTCGGTTGGTTATCGCGGGATTCCGCGCAGTGTCGTTGACAAGATGCAGCGTGGAGTGAGTTGGGTTAACATATGCCAGTCTCATCTCATCGGGCCAATTCATGAATTCAATTACGCCTTCTTCTGCGACAGCTTCCAAACCCGGGCTGAAGGTTGCCGGGCCGCGGTTCTTCATGGCCGGCCGAGATGCAGTCAGTTTGGGGTTTACGACGAATCAATCCGGCAAATTGTTTTTAGTGGGTCGCACAACCATGAGAACAGCATTGCTCACTGCCGTCACTTTTGCTGCTTGCTCCGTTAGCCTGGCAGACAAGGGACTCGACTACACCGTCAAGCTGACGACCGTGACCAGCGGTTGGGATGGGAAGAAGTGTTGGGTTCACTCGCGCGCCGGGGCGATTCCAGCGCATGCGCCTGGCAACCCTTCCAACACGCCGATCGTCGTCATGACGACTCAGAAGCTGCGGATCACCGGCAGCGATATTTTCGACGGCCTGCATGACTTCCGCACCGACAATCTGGGAAGCAAGTGGTCCGGTCCCGCCCCGCACGCTGCTCTTGATCGCCGGCCGATGGGTGAAGGTATCGAAGCGGCTCCCTGCGACTTCACACCCCAATGGCACGCGCGGACCGGCAAGCTGCTCGGCACCGGCAAGACGTTCTGGTACAAGAACGACGAACACTTCCGAGGTCCGCCGAGTGACGCGGTCTATTCCGTCTACGATCCGGGCAAGCGGACCTGGTCGGCCTGGGCACGCGTCGACCTTCCCGAACTGCCGCAATTCAAGAACTGCTCAGCCGGGTGCGCGCAGCGATACGATTTGCCCGACGGCGATGTTCTGCTTCCCGTTTACTTTCGCCCCACTCCAACCGACGTCCGTGCCCGCGTTACCGTCGTGCGTTGCAAGTTCGATGGTCAGGTGCTGAAGTATGCCGGGCACGGCAATGAGATCGAGATTCCCGACAACGAAGAAAGGCACCGCGGCTTTTCGGAACCGTCACTCACTCGGTTCAAGGACCGCTTTTACCTGACGCTGCGCGCCGATCACCGGGCCTACGTGGCGAGCAGCGAAGACGGCATGTCCTTTGACAAACCCCGCCGCTGGCGATTTGATGATGGGAAGGAACTCGGCAGCTACAACACGCAACAACATTGGGTGACTCATTCGGACGGATTGTTCCTGACTTACACGCGGCGTGGAGCCGACAACGACCATATCTTTCGGCATCGGGCACCGATCTTCATGGCGCGGGTTGATCCAAAGCGGCAGGTGATCATCCGCGAAACCGAGCGGATCATCATTCCGGAAACGGGAACGCGCATGGGAAACTTCGGAGTCGTCGATGTCAGCCCGGCTGAGTCCTGGGTCATCACGACTGAATGGATGCAGCCGCACCAGCCTGATTTATGGAAAAAGTACGGAACCGATAACCGTATCTTTTGCGCTCGCATCCAGTGGTCCCAACCGAACCGACTCGCGCCTTGACCGCGCAAGCACGGTGCGGGCAAGATGCCTTTGATATCTATGAAAGAGCGTTTGTTGTCATAGAGAAGTGGTTGCCCTATTTCGTTGGGAATCTGTTAACTCATTTTCTCAACAGGAGAACCACACGATGTTCTACCTTGGAATCGATCAGCACGCACGGCAGATCACGATTTCTCTGCGCGATGAGAGCGGCGATGTTTTGCAAGCGCGTCAGGTGTCGACGCGGCCCGAGAAGATCCAAGCGTTCTTTGCGAAGCTGACTCGGGAACGTATTCGGGGTGGCGAATCGTTCATTGCTGTGGTGGAAGTTTGCGGCTTTAACGATTGGTTGATTCGGATGCTGCAAGATTACCGTTGTCACAAGGTGATTCTGATTCAGCCGGAAGAGCGGAAGAAACGAAAAACAGATCGACGCGATGCCGCCGCGCTGAGCGAACTGTTCTGGGTCAACCGAGATCACTTTCTGGCCGGCAAACCGGTCCGTGGTCTCAGGCAAGTCGACATCGCTCGCCAGACCGATCAAGAGAACCGCCGACTGACAACACTTCGTAAGGAGGCGAGTCAGGCCCGGACGCGGATCATCAACAAGATCAAGCACATGCTGCGACGCCATAACTTGCAATGGGACATCCCCACCAAGACATTTCCCACGCAGCGCGCCATCGCTTGGCTCAAGCAGTTGGTCTTGCCCGAAATGGATCGTCTGGAAATGAATTACTTGTTGGTCGATCTTGAGCAGGCTGAGCAACGAGTCCAGGAGTTGGAGAAGGTCATCACCGAACGTTGGGGTCACAGTGAAGACGCGCAATTGCTGCGGTCGATGCCGGGTGTCAGTTATTTCACAGCGACGTCACTGGCTTGTCGTGTTGGTCGAGTGGAACGTTTTCCACGAGCGTGTTGTCTTGCGAACTACTGGGGCTTGACGCCTGGTTGTCGTAACAGTGGCGGGAACAATCAACGACTCGGCAGAATCACCAGGGCTGGCAGCAACATTGCCCGGTGGCTCTTGGCGCAAGTCGCTCACCAGGCATTGCGGAAGGACGCTCGGCTGCGCGAATGGTACAAACGGATCAGAAGGAGGCGCGGAAGCACGATCGCCAGAGTGGCGGTCATGAGAAAACTGGCCACCGTCATCTGGCAGATGCTCAGCAAACGACAGACGTACGCCGAGTGCCGAGCCATTGCCGTCGGATGCTGACACATCAGAAGAGCCCCTCGGGAATCTGAACAACAAAGCCACAAGATGCAACAATCCGAAACCTTGATAAGCCGGCTTCTTACGACCTGTCATCCTTCGGAGCCATGCGCTTTGCCCTGTGGTGAGCCCCGACGGATGACAGGACGACGAAGCCTCAGTTGATCATCATGCAATACCCAAAAGCAGATGACCACAATCAGATTCAGCCCGGTTGTTCGATCCGAGTCGCATGTCGCAACTCGAGATCCCTCCCGATTGGTCCAACTCGAACGGAACCGTGGATGCTGTCCGCTGAGCAGAAGCCCAGCGTATCAGCACGACCCTTTGATTGGAGTGGACTTACCGGTGAGGAATTCGCAGTAGATAAATCCGCGTCTGCCAATTGGCAGAGCCTCCCACGTTCAATGTGGGCGGTGGCTCGCGAAGGAATGTGTTGGGAGCGATCGCGTTTGAAAAGAACGATTGCAATATCCCGTAGCGACGACAACCGACGAAATCACCAAGAATGAATCCCCAAGCAAACCGAAACTACCACGAACCCCAAATCATGCGACGAAGCAGACCAATACCACTGCGCTCCAACCCCAACGGAAAACACTTCTACTGGACAATCTCTTTCAGGAGCGGTTCCGTAGACCGAAAGCGCTTGGAGCACGCTTGACCTAGCTTCACCGGAGACTGTTTTTCAGGGGCCTGAACTTCGACCACGCTTTGACCTATCTTTGCTCTTGCTTGGAGAACGCTTATTAGTGGGGGGAACGGAGACTGAACCGATCAGGGGGGGTTGAGCTAGAACGAACAGAATCCGGCTGACAGGATCCGCTCACAAAACTGGCAATTTGCCAGTTCTTAAACACTTGCCATCAACCGGTCTGGAAATGTTGACTCCGCAGCCTCGACACGGAGGTGCTTTGACGACATGGCGGTGTACAACGGCAACCGCGCCCGCACGGAACTCGGAGAACGATTGACGCGGAGCCACGTGCAACAACATTCCAACCACGATCAGCAAAAGTATTCGTCGCATGGTACTATCTGCCATCATCGTCTAGACGTAGTGAATGAATGCATCTCTATGATTCGCCGAATCATCCGCTTTCCGATTTCAAGAAACTCAAGTCGACCAATCGGTGTATGAAACTCCGCGATTGCGGCAGGCGGCCGTCGTGCGCGGTAATCACAATGCAATTCTTGCTGTCCTTGCCGTCGAATACCGTATCGTATCCGGTTGTGTGCACGAGTTCCGCCGTCACAACACACGATTCGTGTTCCTGGACGATCACGCGCTTGACGTATTCGGTATAGCAACCCGCGATTCCGTTGGTCGTGCCTTTGCTGGCATCATTCAGTCGACCGGGTGTCAGACCGAAGACATAGCCGTCCCTGGTGTCTTCAATCACCTGACCGTAAAACACGTTTCCCGTTCCATAACACACGACCGCGACCTGGCAGGTATTGATGTGCCCGCCCAACACTTGATTCGCATTCGCCGATTGTCGCCGGCCCTTGGAATCGTAGGTGAAATTGAAGCCAATGCACCCGTTGGAAATCGGGTCGCCCGTTCCGGCGATGTGGCAAGCCGTGAAGACATTGTAATACGGAGATTGTCCGTCACCAGGTCCGTAATAGGCTGACGTTCGATGTTTCCGCAAATGGACCGTGACGTGGTCGAAGCGGCTAAAACTCATGCCTCGTAAATCGACGCCCCAAGCGCCTTCGGACTGAACTTCGATATTCAACCGCGCGACGTGAAACGAACAATTGCGTTCGGGCGTCGCCGATTGAAGGCAACCGGAATTCTCGGGACCGGCGTATCGAAGTAACGAAAGCAGGCCGTCGCCGACAACGGCCGTTCCTTGGTGTACGCGAAGCGGCTGATTTATGACGTACGTGCCCGATGGAATTCGTACGGTGCCTCCTCTCGCGGCGGCATTCAGCGCCCGCTGCATGGCGTCGGTGGCATCCGTGCCGTCCGCGGCCGCGCCAAACCACCGGACGTCGATCGGATCGGTTTCAACGCGATGCCAGCGACCCCGTTTCTTTCCGACCTCGACGACAACGATTCCGTCATCGGGTTCGGTGGACGAGGCCGCATTCCAATGGAAAAACCCGCCGCCTCCGTCCCCGGGACGGGCGTGACCGAGCACGTAGACCGATCCGCCCGATTCGGGCATGACGTCCTTCAATCCACCGAGCGACGGGACGGAAAATAGGTGATCCATGTGATGATCCTCTGTTGGCGTTCGAACCGAGAATATCGAACCGATCAAAATCGTGCGATGCGTTGTGGTTCTCATGTTGAGAAAATGGGCTAACAGATTCCCAACGAAATGGGGCAACCACTGCTCTATGACAACAAACCCTCTTTCATAGATATCAAAGAGGTCTGGCGCGTCGAGGCTAGATTTCGTTTCATGGACCGCGGCAAGTGTCAATCGTACAAGGATTGTGGGAGGCCACCGGCATGGATGTCTGGGTGGAACGCGAACTGGAGAGTTGTCAGTTTCCTGATCAACGATGGCGATCGGCCCCAATTCGGCGCCGCGTTGAGGTCTTTGTCTTTGGAATCGCCGTGTTTCAAATTCGGTTCAGTTTTTGGGTCCTACGGGCTTTCGGTCTGGCGTTCGTTCGCTGCCATGTTCCGTTTCGACCGAATCGCTTGATCCCACGCGTGGATTCTACTTGTACTTCACGTGCAACTCGACGGCACTGACCGTGGCCATCATGGGTTGCGACGTTTTGCGCAAGCGCAACAAAATGGCATTATCACCGTGGTGATAGCGTGATGGTTCAGTTGCGTAGGTCACCCAACCGGAATCCTCCTCGGCTGACTTCACAACGTTGCCGTTCAATCGCACCTCGACCGTATCGGCCGCCTTTCCCGTAAATCGTTCGAATCGAATTCGCAGTGTCGCCAAGTCGAGGCGGCCTTTTTTTGCCGCTTCAGCAACATCGTCGCCCACTGGAATCGTGAGCCGCGACGGCTTTGAAGGAATCAACGTCAGGGGGAGTGCGGGCTTGATAATGGCGTGGTTAATCCCGCCATCGCCGATTGCCTCATTATCAAGGGCAAAGATCTTGTTCATTCGCGCGAGCTTCCGCGGGTAGCCCAACTGCATAAAGAGCGGGTGCCTCGGCTTTTTCGGAAACAGGTTAAAGAAGACCATCCCGTCGGCGCCCGCGTGATACATATTTGCCGCTGCACCACGCCAATGTTCAACCGATTGTTGCTCGCTCCTTCCGGATCCGGCGATCGTCGGATAGACCGGAACGTCGTGCCCGTGCCCGAGCTGGACGAGCTCGCGGACTGGATTCGTGTAGGGCATGCAACCAACGCCGATCGTAAGCACGTCGAGAAGATCGTCTTTCAGCCACTGCTCGATGTCGATTCCGACGTACCGGCACATGCGCCGAGTCACGGGAACCCGCGTGGCGATCAGCATCGGGCGGCCCCGCCGGTTTCCGTGTTTGTATGCCAAGTCACGAATGCGCCACTGAAACCGTGTGAGGATCTCTACCTGATCGCCGGTCACCGGTTTGAGCGATCGATTCGGGCGGAAGAATAAGGGATTGCGGAGGTAGTCGATTTCAATCCCGTCCACCTCATATCTCGCCATCACATCGTCGATGATGGCGATCAGGTAGTCCCGCACCTCCGGGAGTTCAAAGTCCAGCGCCGCCCAACGACGTCGAGGGTCACTCTCCGGGTATTTTTCCCAGTCCCCGAGCTTGCCCATCAAGTACTCAGGGTGCTCGCGCTTCCAGGCTGATCGCTCCCAGTCGAGGAAGCAGTCGTGAATATCGTTGATCCGAAAGGTGAAAAACACTTCGAGGTTATTCTCGTGGCAGAACTGAGTGACGAGCGAAAGCGTATCCGTATCGAGCTTGGCAAGTGCCCGGATGTTCGTCCCGTACGACGGGCCATATTTGCCGTAGACCTCAGCGACCTTGGTTTGGTGCGTGAACATGGTCGTCGCGCCGGTGTTGTAGAAAACGGAACCGACCGACGAGCCTGGAACCGCCGTCATCCGCTGGGCCAGAAATCCATCGGGCGTGTTCGCCGCGACCGCGAAGATCCCATTGCCATCGTTGTTGTAGATGATCCCACGGCGCCGCCACTTCATCTCCTCCCGCTTCGCTGCCAGCTTATCGCTCTCTTTTTGCTCCGGCGATTGTTTCGCTGCTGACTCTGCGACCGCCGCGGCCGGAGCGACCAAACATCCAATCAGCAATGCGATCGTGACTGATAACGCATGGTTCGTTTGATACATTTCAATGTCCCGGCTTGTCCACGATTCGAAGTCACCGCATGCACGACAGGGCCAGCGTCAGCACGTTGCAGCCATAAATCTTCATCGCCATTGTTGAGGGGTCGATCTATTTCCAACTTTCGGCCCAATTCTGACATGTTTGCAGCCACGCCGCAACGATTTGCCTGCGTCCGACGCCTTGTGCGTCTCGGAATCGTTCCATTGATCGGCGCGGAACCCGCGAATCTCTTGCTCGACGCGGACAACGGTCCCGGCTTGATCGGTGTGACCGTTTTTCGCGACGGGAAGCGTGTTTCAAAACACAGTCAGTTTTTGATTCGTCTCGAAAACTTCGCCAATCGGACGTAGGACAAAGACAGTTCGTGGAACACTCCCTGGATACATCTTGCGTACGGACAGAACCCCGTCTGTGCTTAGCGATAATCTTATTTCATTTATGGAACCCACGAAATGCATCTGGTTTGGGACGGCCATCCACACCGTCTCTCTGATGATTTAGCTTGCACGGCTAGACGTAAGCCTGAGCGTTAGGCCGTAATATCGTCGTGCAGTGGCTCAAACAGCGGCATTGGCGTCAATGCCTGTCGAGGTTGCCGCAATCGCTCGGCGAATTGAGGCCGTGGCTGTAAACTGGTAGTTCATCAACAGACCCACTTTGACAGGGACCAACGTTGAGCCTCTCACGAGTTCTCATGACAACTTGTTGTTCGTATGTGGCAATCTGCGGACTGCTCGCATTCCCGTCGGCAGTGCGCGCCGACGGCCCCCCGCGTTTGGAGTTTTTCGAGAAGAGAATTCGTCCGGTACTGATCCGCCATTGCTATGAGTGCCATTCTTCGGTGGCAACGGAATTGAAGGGTGGGCTGCGGCTCGATAGTCGATCGGGAATTCGAAAGGGCGGCGAAACGGGGGCGGCGGTCGTTCCTGGAAAGGTGGCGGATAGTCTGTTGATCGCCGCGCTGCGGCACAAGTCCCTCAAAATGCCGCCGGACAAAAAGTTGCCCGACGCAGTCATTGCCGACTTTGTGAATTGGGTCGAGTTGGGCGCTCCCGATCCGCGCGACCATCCGCCGACAGCTGGCGAACTCGCTGAACTGTCTTGGCAGTCGCTGTTGGAAAGCCGTCGTGATTGGTGGAGTCTGCAGCCAGTTCGCGAGGCGAAATTGCCGAAATCAGTCGCCGATTCGTGGTCGGACCATCCCATTGACCGGTTCATTCGGGCGAAGTTGAAAGACGCCGGACTCGGTCCGTCGGCCGATGCGGAACGGCTCGTGCTGTTGAGGCGACTGTGCTTAATCCTTACGGGCCTGCCGCCGACTCCGGCTGAGGTCATTGAATTCGAAGTTGAAACGGCACTGGACTCGCGGCGCGGCTACGAACGCCTTGTAGACCGTCTGCTCAATTCGCCGCATTTCGGAGAACGCTGGGCGCGTCATTGGCTGGACGTTGTCCGGTTTGCCGAAACGCACGGGTACGAATGGAACCACGAAATCCGTGACGTGTGGCAGTATCGTGACTACTTGATTCGAGCCTTCAACGACGATGTACCCTATGATCAGCTCGTGCGGGAGCATATCGCTGGCGACCTGCTTGAGCCGCCCCGCATCAACGACAACTTGAATATCAACGAATCTGTGATCGGCACCGCTTTCTGGCGGTTCGGAGAACTCGGCCACGACAACTGCGTGAAATTCCCTGAGATTCGCTTCGACGCACTCGACAATCAGATCGATACACTCACCAAGGCATTCCAAGCAACAACCGTTTCGTGTGCCCGGTGTCACGACCACAAGTTCGACGCAATTTCGACGCGCGATTACTACGCGCTCGTCGGGATTCTCGAAAGTTCTCGGCAAGTCGTGCAGACAATCGATACTCACCACCGGATCAAGGACGACGCGGAGCGACTCGATTCGCTGAAGCAGGCCATTCGCCCGAGGCTGGCCGCCCAATGGATTACCGCACTCAACGACGTTGATCGCGAATTCCTGGCGGCAATGCAGTCGGAACCGCCGGCCGACGAGGCCCAAAAGACGATTCCGTCGCTGGTAAAGGCACTCTCTCGCAAGGATGTCGCTTTGGAAGATCCGGCGTCGGTCTTGCAGCGGGTGTATCGTCTTGAATCAGTTGAAGAGGTTCGAATTGCCTGGGCCGAGGCCGGCGCGGCTTATCGTAAAGAGCAATCGGAACGAGCGAAGTTCAACGCTGCGAACTTCGAACCATGGTTTTCGTTCGACGGCGATGGCCGAACCAGCTGGCACGCGGCGGGACTCGGACTCAACGATCGTCTCTTGCCTGCCGGCGAGTTCGTCGTGGCTTTGAACGGCGACGTCGTAGTGACGGCCGTTCTGCCGGCCGGAGCCTACACACATCTGATTTCCAGCCGGCTAAACGGGACCGTCCAATCGCCGTGGATGCCGGGCGAGCGGAAGTATGCCAGTATTCAGTTCCTTGGCGGTGGACTCAGCATGGTGCGGTCGGTCACCGACAGTTGTACGCTGAACGAGTACGTCGGCGGCGGGCTTGAGTACATCAGCAACGACACGATTCAATGGCGGACGTACCCCACCCGCGTCGACGCGACGCATCGAGCGTTTGTCGAACTGACGACAAAATCGGACAACGTTCGCTGGCCAGACCGACCCGGAGTCGCGGGCAACGACGAAACACTGCTTCAATCGCCGCGTTCTTGGTTTGGTGTCGTGCGGGCGGTGGTACACGACTGCAATGAGAGTCCACGTCCGGAATTGACCCACTTGCTTCCATTGTTCGAACAGCCCGAACCGGCTGGGCTATCCGATGTCGTGAAATCGTATCGAAGCGTTTGCCGCAGCGCGGTTTTGGCATGGAGAGACGGAAAAGCTTCGGATGATGACGTACGGTGGATTAACTGGATGCTCTCGGTCGGTCTTTTGCCGAACACGACGAAACTGAGCGCCGAACTGGAATACCTCGTTCAGGAATATCGCAAGTTCGAGTCGACCGTCCCACAACCGCGCGTCGTGGCTGGGATGGCCGACCACGGGCCAGGGTTCGCCTCGCCCGTGCTCAATCGCGGAAACCCGCTTGAGCTTGGACCGGTCGAGCCGCGGCGGTATCTCGAAGTCCTTGCCGGCTCAAGATCGCCGCTGGACACGCTTGGCAGTGGACGACGCGAACTAGCTGAACTGATTGCGAGCGCGGAGAATCCTCTGACCGCTCGCGTGATGGTCAACCGCGTCTGGCACCATCTCTTTGGATCGGGGCTGGTGCGCACGGTCGACGACTTCGGCCATCTGGGCGATACACCTTCACATCCGGAACTGCTGGACTTTCTGGCCGATCGTTTCGTGGACGAGGAATGGTCGATCAAGAAGCTGATCCGGCACATCGTCACAAGTCGCACCTTTCGTCAATCCAGCGTGGCGACCGTGGCCGGGCGAGAGGTCGACCCCAACAATCGGTGTCTGCACCATTTTCCAGTCCGGCGACTCGACGCGGAAGCCATTCGTGACACAATCTTAACCGTCTCGGGCCGACTGGATAGAAAGCAGTTTGGGCAAAGCATTCAGCCGTTCCGGGCTGAACCGAAAGAGCATCGGAAGCTCTACTCCGGCCCGCTCGATGGCGACGGGCGGCGAAGCCTATACTTAAAAGTCACACGCATGGAGGGACCGCGGTTTTTGGAGCTGTTCGACCTCCCCGATCAGACGGCAACGCGCGGCCGTCGAGATCGGACCAACGTGCCGGCACAGGCACTCGCTCTACTGAACGATCCGTTCGTGATCGATCAAGCGCGTGTTTGGGGCGAGGCTCTCGCCGAGCGCGGCGACGAAACGGTCGTCATCCGTATCGACCATATCTTCCTGCAGGCTCTCGGTCGATTTCCGAATACGCGAGAACGGGAGCGGATGCTCGGCTTCGTGGATCGTCTGGCGCAACTTTACGGCGTAAAACCGGCGGACATTCCTTCCAACGCGGAAATCTGGCAGGATACCGCCCACGCAATGTTGAATATGAAAGAACTGATCTACATCCGGTAGGATCCCACGATGTTTGGCGAACAGGCAACCTTCCCTCGTCTCCCAAGCCCGCTCTCTCGACGCGAGATGCTGCTCACTGCCTCGAACGGGTTTGGTTTGACAGCCCTCTCCGCGTTGTTGGCCGATCCCACTTATGCCGGTCTGTCCAACGGCGCGATTCAGCACCACCGGGCGCGGGCGAAAAATGTGATCTTCTGCTTCATGGCTGGAGGCGTTTCGCACGTTGACTCGTTTGATCCCAAACCGGCTCTGGCAAAACAACACGGCAAGTCCGTTGGCGATTTAAGCAGCCAGAAAAAGACTCAAAACAACGGCAACCGCACCTGGAAAGAAAGCCCCTGGAAGTTCCGGCCGTTTGGAAGTTCAGGCATCCCAGTCAGTGAGCTGTTTCCGCACATTGGCGGTTGCATCGACGACATCGCGGTCGTACGCAGCATGGTTGCGGAACTTCCGTTGCATGCGGCGGGCAATCTGTTTATGCACACCGGTCGGCTACGGGCCGGCTCGCCCAGCATCGGATCGTGGATCACGTACGGCCTGGGCAGCGAAAACCGCGACTTGCCGGGCTACGTGCTACTGGAAAATGGCAAAGTGCCGCCGGGTGGACGCGAGAATTATGGCAACGGATTCTTGCCCGCCAACTTCCAGGCGACTCCGATTCGCGCCAAGGGAGTTCCGGTGGAAAACATCGTCCCGGCAGGAAAGTCATCGGCGATTCAGCGGGCGAAGCTCGACCTGCTCCTTGAACAAGATCGAGAACTCAACGCGTCATTGAGTGGCAACGACAGCATCGAATCCGCGATTCGCAACTACGAGTTGGCGTACCGCATGCAGACGTCTATTCCCAAATTGCTCGATCTGTCCGGTGAAACCGAATCGACGCGGTGGCTATATGGCGTCGAGTCGGATGACGAGCAACTGCGTCTTTACGGGATACAATGCCTGCGGGCGCGAAGATTGGTCGAGGCGGGGGTTCGGTTCATCGAGATCACCGCCAATCCGCTCGACAAGGACGTCGGCACGTGGGACCAACACGGAAATCTCAAGGCCGACCACGAACGCAACGCGTTTGTTGTTGACCAGCCGATTGCGGCACTGATCACCGACCTGAAACAGCGCGGCCTCCTCGGGGAGACGCTGATCATGTTCGCCGGAGAGATGGGCCGCACACCGCATACGGCAAACGGCGACGGCCGCGACCACCATGTGGGAGGCTTCTCCGTCTGGCTGGCCGGCGGCGGCATCAAAGGTGGCACAATTCACGGCGCGACAGACGAACTGGGTATGGACTCGGTCGAGAACATCGTGACCGTATTCGATCTGCACGCCACCGTCCTGCACCTGTTGGGCCTGGATCACGAACGGCTAACCTTCCGCCACGGCGGCCGCGACATGAGCCTAACCGATATCCACGGCGAGGTCGTGCAGGGGATCCTTGCATAGGTCGTATTGAAAGTGATCGTTTCTCGTTTGATTGTGCCACAGGCGTTCCCGTAAGGTGAGTTGACCAGGCCCTGAGCCGTTATTGAAAAGGAGAAACGATGCCTGAAACATGAGCATCCGAGAAGCCTTTCCGGGTAAGGTCGATCCAGCCGCCCGGAACCGCTGCGTTCT
>CAUZVF010000008.1:0-19619 GCA_963582955.1 Planctomycetota bacterium | reverse complement strand
CACCTGATTTTGCTCGCATTGGACGACCATTCTTACAGAAGCATTGTCTTGGCTGCCATAGCGGCAAGAAGCCGAAGGCCGCGTTTTCACTAGTTGAGTTTCGCGATTCCACATCAATCGTCCGCAATCGCGAGGTTTGGAAAAACGTGCTGAAGATGGTCCGCGGCGGGAACATGCCTCCGAAGGGACGGCCGCGACCAACTGCGACAGAAGTCAATGCATTGATCGCTCATGTCAAGGCGGTGTTCGATTACCACGATCGACATGAGCTACGCCAAGCGGCTTCTTGATCGTGATTAGACCGCTCTTGTACGTGCGTTTCATCTGCCTGGTTCCCGTCGAGTACGAACTGCTCGCAACTTGGCAAGAATCATCGAGACACAGCTTGTGTGACCGTCGAAACCCGCCGGACGCGCAACGATCGAGGCGAAACCAAGGTCAGCGAACGAATCTTCGCTCTTAATCGAGCGCCCACGATTCCTGGGTAAAGTCCATTGTTGTGGTTTTCACACGTAAGGCTTTTTCGAAAACAACGTATCATCTGTTGAAGCCCCATACCGCTTCCCTTTCAGAAAAGTCCTCGATTGTTCTGTCAGTTGCGTTCATAGAACCAGTCGGTGGGGATCACCCGCAGCCGCGTTTGGTTGCGGAGACGTTTGAGTTGGCCGTCGACGTATTTGTATCGCCGATGCGTGTATCGGACGAACGCGTGCCGACCGACGAAGTGAATTCGTGGCGCGCGGTTCATGTGGAATTCCTCCGCCAGCATTCTCTCTTCCGTCGGAACAGCCATGGGTGTCCGTAAAAACCCAGGCGGGCCGCCCGGGGAAATGCGACCGACTTGCTGTTGGCCCGGTGATTGAACGATCGTGCGAAAATTGATCCATGAGGCACCGGAATCTTTGGAAATCGCCACTGTTAGCCGGGCTCGATAATAGCCTGTCTTGATCTCCGGCGTGTCGGCCTGGTTCCAAATGCAAAGCAGATTGTTCGTTTTCGGAATCCGTGTGAGGAAGATTTCCGAATTGCTGCTGAGGAGATCATTGAGTTTTGCCGGAGACCAGGTTTGGCCCCCGTCTTTGCTGTAACTTTGAGCGATTCGCTGGTACCAAGTCCGCATGAACATTAGCAGCCTGCCGTCGGACGTTTCGGCGACCGTCGGAACTTCGCAGGCCCCTTGCCATGTGCCGCCCTTTTCCCAGACCCAAAGCATATCCCGGGACTCTCGCCACGAGCGTCCCTCTTCGTCGGAATAAAACGTCGTACACATGCCGATGCCGCGATCGTCAGGCTGCGTAAACCAGTACTCGGTGGGCAATACCAATCGCCCGTTTTGGGTTTGGATCAACCACGTCGCGTTACTCCTGCTTCGCGGCCGAGTAATAAGAACCGGTTGAGACCAGGTCGCCGCTTCGTCAGTAGATCGAATAATGTAGGAATCCAGTTTCGAAGCATCGTCGCTGGAGCGGATATCATATTTCAGGGCGATCGCACCGGATGCGAGCCGTATCAGACTGGGCAAATGGCCCCGCTGCTCTCTTTTTTGGAGAACAGGCCGTCCTTTCGAATCGACTAGCGGCCCCGCCTTCTTCCACGTCAGCCCGTGGTCAGACGAGAACAGACGCGTCATCGTCATGCGATCAACAGCAAAAAGGCGTGCGTCTTGAAGAGCAACCGGACCGGCAAAGCCGTAGGGAACCTCGATGTCAAATTCCGGCTCAACGGCGGCTGTGACGCCCGCACCGACCAACAGGCTGGTTATGCCAACGGCGATTGCCACCAGACAATTTGTGATCATTGGGAACTCGTTTCTTGTTTTGCATCCTGGCAGCCACAATGGTCGCAAAGATAGGACATCGTTGGAGCGCGACAGGACTTGGATCTATGATGGGCAGATTGGATGTTCTGATCGCGACGCGCGAAGTCGTTCGTTTCCTCTATCTGATATCGCGGAACCAGGCAGGAATGTTTACACCGTCACATCGAGTGGAGCTCGTCTGGCACGAATCTATTCTTTGCACACGCGCCTATCATCACCGATTTTGCGCAACTCATTTTGGGCGATTTATTCACCACTCCCCCGGTGGCAGCCGAGAGACGAATGTTCGTCAGTACGCTGAAACATTACGATTTCTTCCCCAACTTTTCTTTCAGGATCTGATTCTCGGTCCGCAGGTAGTCGATCACAATCTGCTGTTGCCGATTGACCCAGCCTGCCAGAATGAGGAAATAGAGTTGCCAGGGATTCAGGGTTATGTCCATCGGTGCTCCGGAGCTGAATCAGGGGGATTCGACCAGCATCCGGAAAGAATCCGGCGGAATCAAGCGGCTGAGATCAGGGAAATCAACAAAGTGCAAGTGCCGAATAATCCACCAGATAAAGGTCCGCTGACTATTTTTACTTCACGGGCTAGTCATTGTTTTTACCTTCCACGTTTTTCCGAACAAAGTACGGAGGAAACGCCGCTCGCTTCGAGCCGTCAGTACTCCGCTGGTTCGATCCGTGATTTCGCTTGAATCCCAAAGGAATCGCGAGTCCGCCCGTCTCCTTCAACCGTTGATACAACTGTTGCCGCATCTGCGAAACGACTCGCTTATGTTCGGGCTCGCGAATCAAATTACGGGTCTCATGCGGATCGTTGGCGATGTCGTAGAGTTCGTCCGTGTCCCAAATGCCGTGGTATTGGATCAGCTTGTAACGGTTGCCGCGCAGACAGAACATCGTGGGCGTCTGCGGAAACTGAGGCTCCCAGTAATACTCATACAGCAGCGACTTTCGCCACGAGTCCGTGGCGGACGGGGCTTTGAGCAAGCCTGCGAAACTCTGACCGTCGATCCATTCTGGCACGTCGAGCCCCGCCAGTTCGAGCAATGTCGGGGCGACGTCGATGTTGGCCACCAGTGCGTCGCATTTCGTTCCCGGTTTAATCAGCGACGGGCCGTACGCCAGCAGCGGAATGCGGATGGATTCTTCATAGGCACAGCGCTTGTCGATCAGTCCGTGTTCCCCCCAGAAGTGACCGCCATCACTGGTGAATAGGACGAGCGTATTCTGGTCGACGCCTCGCTTCTTTAATGTCTGCATGACGCGGCCGACGCTGTCGTCGATCGAGAGGATCATTTCGCAGTAGTGCCGGTACATTTCGACGAGAGACTGTTTCGAGCGGCCGTAGTACGGGAATTCGACACCGTGCCAGCTGTTGCGCTGGTCCTTAACCCACATTGGTTTGCCGGCGTAGTTCTCAGGTGTATTGGCCATCGTTGCGGGCGGGACAACTTTCGCGTCTTTGTAACGATCGCGATGGCGTGCGGCGGGATCGTAGAGACCATGCACGCCCTTGTGAGACAGATAAAGCAGAAACGGCTCGTTGTCAGTCCGATCATTCAGCCATTCGACGGCGTAGTCGGTCAGTTCGTCTGTCATATACTTCTGGCGCCGCACCAGCCTGCCATTGATGTTGAGCGTGTGTTTGCCGGGGGCGTAAGTGCTTTGTCCGGGAAAACTGACCCAATGGTCGAACCCAGCCCGCGGAGCGGCGCTGGATCCACCCATATGCCACTTCCCGATGAACGCCGTTTCGTATTCGGCATTCTGCAAAAGCTGCGGAAATGTCAGCGTTCCTGCGGGCATCCGATCGGCATTGTCGACCACCTTGTGATTGTGCATGTACCGCCCGGTCAGAAACGAAGCTCGGGAAGGAGAGCACAGCGAGGCCGTTACAAACGCGTTGGTGAACTGCAGGCCGCCTTTCGCCAATGCATCGATCTGCGGCGTTTCGACAAACGGATGCCCCATATAACCGAACGTGTCGTAACGCAGGTCATCAATCAAGATGAAAACGATATTGTGCCGACGTTCGGACTCGACAGCGCACTCAGTTTCTGGAACGAGACAAAAACAGGCGACCAACACCGCAAAGTATTTTCTCACACTCGGTAACTCCTTTGGAATCGTCGTGTCGTTCATCACTCGGCGTTACCCGAAACGTCAGTCATGACCAGCACAAACACATTCACTGTTGCGATGGTAGGTCGGATTTTTTCTTGAATTCTTGGTGTAGCACCCGCAAAGCCTGAGTTACCATCTCTAAGTCGCCGACGATCACGAACGTGCGGAAGGCATAGTCTCCCGGCTTGACGCCGTTCGAATCGCGGTTGCGAAAGACGCAGTTCCACTTAACGACCTTCTGCTTGACGAATCGAAATCGGCCATAACCGGCTTTTTCGAATCCGCGTGAAGGTTGATCAGGCGAGAAAATACCCATCGCGTACGAGCCATTTTCGGTGGACAGCACAACCGGTTGTGACTGCTCGCCAGGTCCGTCTGACAACGGTTCGAGTTGGTCGGAACTTGGATTGAACTTCCAAAACTTTTGAAATTCAGGCGGCATGTAGCCAGTGACCGCTTCGAACTGAGCGTAATTGTGCCGCTCATCAATCGGCATGCTGAAAGTGATGTTGTACTGGATCACGTGCGGTAGGTCTCGGTAGCCGATGCGCACCCGCTTGGTCAACAAGTGGTTCGAGAGAACCTGTTTGTTTCTCGCCGGTTTGTTGGAGGACGTTTGGCCGGGAGCAAGCCAGAACGCCATTTGATTTGTTGTTTGCAGAGTATTCTTCGTGGCGATCATGTGCAAAAGACGACTTGATGAGGAATCACCCGCTCCGTCGTTGCGCGAACCGGCTTCCGTTGGATTGAATGTCTCTGCGCTGAACCGAGAACCAAGATCAAAGTTTGCCGCCGACTGAAGTTGCCGGCCATGATCGAAGCTGTTGATAAACTCCTTACCGTTCCAGGTCAACGAGTGAATCGCTCCGGCCAAACGTGGAGTCGTTGTAATCACAATCTCCGATCCGCCCGCAGGTCCACGAATCACGGCGTGTCCCTTTGGTGAAGTCTGAAGTTTAGACTGGGAGACATCACTGCCCGCAATCGCGATCACCAGCGCGAACAATAGAATGAAAGGCGGAAGTCGTCCGTGGATCATTGCAGGCACGCTGAAAACTCGGCTCGAAGGGAAGAGACGTCCGTTGTCGACATCAACTGGCTATGATAACGCGAGTTCTTGCCCCGGTCGATTAGTTGGATTGACGCAATCGGATGATAACTCTCGAAACACACGCTATCAGATTTGCGCGCATTCGTGACCGTCTTTCCGGAGTCGCTGGGCAGCGTTAAGCCGTGCGCCGCTCTATTGGATTCCCACGCTCGCCGACCTGTGTTCCCGCGTGGCTGCAGGCAAATTGCAAAAGGGGCTATTGCGGGTCGACGAGGTCGTTGCCGACGTCCAGAAACTGCATGTCGCCCCCGAGCGCGCGTTGCCCCTCGCTGAATTGAATGTTTATTCAAAGTGAGTCACACTCGGGCACGTCTGGGCTAAGCAACAATTCAGTCACCATCCGTCTCCAGGAGTGAGCCCCCAATGACCCGTTATCGTGTTCTTGCTGTGCTTGCGTGGTTGCAGTTGCCCGCACTCAGTATTGCGGCTGAGCCGTTTCTGCGGATCGAAGGTGGAGAAGGTCTCGGCAAAGGGCAGCACATCGTGTTCGTAACGGGCGAAGAGTATTACCGCTCCGAAGAAGGCATGAGTATGTTTGCCGCAATCCTTGCGCGGCATCATGGCTTTCGATGCACCGTGCTCTTTGCAATCGACTCGGCAACCGGGCTGATTAACCCCAATAAGAGCGATCACATCCCCGGCCTGTCCGCATTGGATGACGCCGACTTGATGGTGATCTTTGCGCGATTCCGCGAGCTGCCGGATGCCGATATGAAGCACATCGTGGACTACGTCAACGCGGGGAAGCCAGTCCTGGGGATTCGCAACGCAACACACGCGTTTCGATATTCGCCGAAGAGTTTGAGTCCCTACAGGAGCTGGGATTTCCGAAGTAAGGAATGGCCTGGTGGATTCGGGCAGCAGATTCTGGGGGACACGTGGATCGCTCATTACGGCAAGTTTCAAAAGGAAGCCACGCTGGCTCATGTCGCCAGGACGCACAGAAATCATCCCGTGCTGCGTGGTGTCGCTGATACGATCTTCTGCCACACCGATGTGAACTCCGTTAAGCGATTGACGAAGAACGACGTCGTGCTGTTTCACGGTCGGGTTCTCTCAGGGTTGAAACCCACCGATCCTCCCGTGAAAGATGATCGCAAAGACGTCCGTATGCCGTTCGCATGGTTCAAGACCTACACTGCACCATCAGGTAGGCAGGGCCGATCGTTCACCACGACGGCCGGTGCGTCCCTGGATTGGCTCAACGAGGACCTGCGACGGTTGATGGTGAACGCGATGCTTGCATTGACGGGCCATGAGCAGGACATCCCTGCGAAGACGAACGCCAACTTCATCGACGATTACCGGCCGAAGCCCACGGGTTCGCTGTCCGATTCGCATTGGGCTGCGGCGAAGCTGACACCGGAGAGTTTCGCGCCGAAGGTGAAGTAGATTCACGTGAGTCGCTTTCTTTCGATTCTCAGAATCGGCAGCGGGGGATCTCGCCATACCGGACCTGACGGTGTTCGATCGCGATGTTCGACGTGATCCGCTCGGGCTGCACTACCGATGTGGCACTCGACGTTTTCGACAAACCCTCAACTTGCGAGAAGGTGTGGGACCGGATGTTGTCTTCGATGCGCTGGAATCCGGTGAAACCGACCAGCATCCATCCATCGCTGCAGTCGAGCAACTTGTCGCAATTGCGGGCGATATGCCTTGGGAGCAGGCAGAACCGGTCGGAGAAGGCGAAGAGTACCGTGCGGAATCCAAGCAAGGCGATCACGCGACAGCACTCGCCTTCGAGGACACCGTTGTGCATGGGAGCGTGGTCGCGGCGGTTTAGATCTTCCACGCTGCCTTCCGCTCGAACGACTTCGCCAACTGAAGGGGCGGAGGACACGGAAGAAGAGCAGCGGCTGGTGGCTCGGATGCACGAGCTGGCGCGCGTTACAAAACTGGCAGATTGCCAGTTTTGTGAGCCGATCGACGCCCTTTTTCCAGCTCGATTCACCTCGTTCTAGGTCAAACCCCCGATCGCTTCGGTCGCCGTTCCCCCCACTAATATCATTCATGATGAACTGCAAGCACAGGACTGAAACAGTTGAAGAGCAATAGTTCATTGCACCATCAATTCCCCAAGTACCGTTCCAGGATTCGTTGCCGTTCCGGCTCCGCGAGTTTGCGGAGGAGGATCTGGTTGATTTGCTTTCTTCGATCGCTGTTCGGGGATAGGGCGATTGCATGGTGTTGACGGTCGAAGATGGTCGACCGTACTCGCAGCAGCGGTCGTTCCGTACGGCGGTTTGTCATGTATCGGAGGATCGGCGACTCGAAGAATATGGCATCGACTTCGTCGTCGGCGAGACCTTCCAGCGCGGCGTCGGCATTCGGGTAAGCTCGATATGCAATGCCCAGTTGGTCCAGATAGTCCGCACTGCTCGTTTTCGCGACGCTGCCGACTGCCACATGTCTCAAGTCGGAAGCGGACCGTACAAGCGGTTCCTGGTATGAGTGATGTAGCGACGCGGTGACTGCCGCCGTGAAGATTGAAATGAAAAAGACGCTGGCAAACATCCACACCAGCGCCACCGCGCGACCCGAGGCTGAGGTCGGCGACTTGTCGCCGTAGCCTACCGTCGTCATGGTAACGGCCGCCCACCAGAACGCAGCGCCGATGCCTTTGCCGACTCCTCCGAATTGCATGGGGTTCTTTTTCCGTTCAAAGAACCACACCACCAGTCCGACCAGAAACAGCGTGAGGGCCAATATGCCGACAATTGTGGCGAACTGAACAGACATCAGGTCCACGACGATTGACAGCAGTTTGTTTTCATCGCGGACACGGGTGGCAATGCCGAATCCGGCCGTATAGATGGGATGCGTAAATTCGAGCACCTTCTCGTGCTCGGCCGTGACGTTGATCGCGACCGCAGCCTGGACCCGTCCATCGACCAGGCCATTCACGGTATCGGAGGGCGACATCTCCTTCCATTCGGTTTCGATGTCGAGTTCCTTCGCGACTCCGTTCCAGACCTCAACGCTCAGTCCCGACCACGAGCCATCCTGGTTTTTGATCGCGAACGGCGGCTCGTGTCTGGCGGAGACGATCCAACGATCCGAGGTGCTATTCGCCTGCTGGCACCAACTCGGCGACGGCGAAATCGAGAGCACGCCGAACACGAGCAGGCAAGCCATTCGATGAACGTTCCACGGAGACATGATTACTCCTTCGCGGCTGAGTTTTGGCGCGGCGGTACACGTTCGTGGTTGGCTGGCCGTTAAGGGTCGGTATAATCATCGTAAAACGGAGAACTCGTCATCGTCGAGCGTCTGACTTTATTCAGAGTCGCACGCGTTGACGGTCTACTGCAAGCTAGCATCGGCGGCAATGTTATCCGGCGTTCATCGTATCGGCGCCACCTTTCTTTTCACATGAGGTCGAGAACATGAATGAGTTTCACCTGATCCTGAAAGATTCGCACATCTTTGCCATACTGGCTGGGATATTCGTAATCATCTTCAAGCCTCAGCTACTCGCGTTTTCCGATACTTTCATCGTGACGATGGAGATCAAGTTGAGGCCGGGTGACCACGTCGAAATTATGTATATGGACGGTCAATGGACCCGCGCGAAGATTCTGAAGTTTACCTATACGATTCCCTTCTACCGCATCGGCGGCATCTACCTCGAACACGATTTGGATGACGGCAAGACAGCCACCGAGAAGCTTTCATATCACGTGTTTCGCTATTGTCGGAAGCGGTGGCTGCCGGGTAAAAAGTAGCGGAGCGATTGTCGCATTCCGCGATGAGGGAAAACGTCGCGCGTTCGCTTCGCTCATCAACGTCAACTCCCCGCCCGATGGGACGGAAAATAGGTGATCCATGGATGATCCTCTGTTGGCGTTCGAACCGAGAATATCGAACCGATCAAAATCGTGCGATGCGTCGTGGTTCTCCTGTTGAGAAAATGGGTTAACAGCTTCCCAACGAAATAAGGGAACCACTTCTGTCTTACAAAAACCTCTCTTTCATAATTATCAATCGAATGCGTATCTGCTGTAGTGTGGGTCGTTGGATTCTGTTGGCTTCCGGCCATTGGCTGATCGTCGTCAAAAAGTAGAATGTCCCTCCGGCGGTATTCATTCGCCGTCGCTTGTCTGCGGGATCGGCACCTGGCTGGAGCCTGCAAGGTACACAAGCAAATCCCGCACCTGCTCGTCGGTGAAGGTGCGTAGCATGCCCTCGGGCATCATTGAGATGTTTGATGTCCGGATGGTCTCGACATCCTTCATCGAGAGCCGAATGTGTGCGTCCTGTGTCCGGAAGACCACATCGCTGTCTGTCTGCCGCACGACGAATCCGCTTAACAATCGGCCGTCCTCGGTGACCAGTGTCGTCAGCCGATAGGCCGGATCGATCTGGGCGCTGGGATCAATCAGGTTGCTCAGAACGTAATCGGCCTTCTTACGGCCCGAACCGGTCAGGTCCGGTGCGATTGTGCCGCCCTCACCGAACAGCCGGTGGCATTTGACGCAGGTCTTTTGATACACGAGCCGTCCCGCTCTCACATCGCCGTGGCTGAGATACTCGGGCGTCATCAGCTTCAGGAGTCGCGCAAGTTCCTCGGACTTCTGAATCTTGACGGTATCGTCGGCCCACAATTTCAGAACGCGTGACTTCAGCTTCTGATCATCAAACATTCGCAACTGTTGCAGCGCGAACGCAGAAACATCTCTGCGGTCGATCCGTCCGGCTTCCATCGCCGTCAGCAGCGATTCGGCAAAACCGAGTCGCGTCGTCAACACGCCGATCGCGTCCTGCTTTTCGGCGGCACTGAATTCGGAGTAGTTGCCCAGCAGGACATTGGGAGTTGATTCATTGTTTCGAATGGCAAGGGCCCGAATCGCTTCGTTTTGTAGTGTCGAACTACCGGCTGTCAGGCCGTGGAGCATTTCAATGGAGGCTCCGTCGCTCACCTGCAGCAGCGCCTGCAGAGCTTCGCGGCGGTCTTTGTCTGAAACGGAGTCGTCGAGAACTGTTTTGCGCAGTCGATTGATGGCCTGCTGATCGCCGAAGATCGTGGCCAGTCGAACGGCAACCGATCGCAACGACGGATCAGCGGCCGATGACACCTGCTTGTAAAGTCCTGGCCACGCTTTTGGCGCCGACTGAGTCCCGCGTCCATCCAGCGCATCCAGCATTCCCCGTAACATGTCATGACGCACAACCTGGTCCGACTGAAGCATCACAGCATTCACGACCTTCGCGATCGGTGGCTCGCTGACGTCAATCGCGCGTCGCACGATCAGATTTCGGAGCACCGAAAGCCTGGACTGCGCCGCCAGCTTGAGTGCCGCCTCGGCGTCCCGTGGTACGAGTGGCTCAATCCCGTACCAGATCATGAGCGGAATGTACGGGTCCGTGTCGTCTTCCGCATGCAGCGCGAGTCCAGATGCAATGGCCCACCGGCTTTCCGGTCGGACCCGCTGCAGCGCACTGGCGAGGGCGAGCCTCACTTTTGGTGACGGTTCAGCATGAGCGAGCTTTGCGAATTGCGAGAGAGCTTCGGGCTGCGGTTTCTGACGGTCGACCAGAAAGTGGATGGCCCACCGGCGGACATGCTGACTTTCGTGCCTCAGCAAACCGACCAGTTCCAACTCGTCGAATGCGCCAACGATGGCGAGTGTCCACAGCGCTCGCAGGCGGTTCGGTTCATGCTTCGTGTTCTGGAAAACTTTCTGGAGAGGGACAATTGCTTCCGAGACATCATGCCCGCGAATCGTTCGCTCGTGCAGAATGCGTCGCGCATGCCGGGAGAACCATTCGTTGCCGTGCAGATGCAGTTCGGCCAGTTCGGCTGCTGTCAGTTTCTGCAAATCGGTCGTGACGGCTTCGGGTTTGCCGTGGACAACTTTGTAGATCCGGCCGCTCGTGCGGTGGCTGCCATCGGAGTCGTGACATTCGCCGAAGTCGTGCCAGTCAGAAATATAAACGCCACCATCCGGCCCGTACTTGATCGACATTCCCCGGAACCAAGGATCGTTGCCGAACAGGAAGTCGTCTCCGTGCACACCGACGTATGTCGAAGCGTTTGGAGCAAGCCGGTCGTTGTTCACTCGGTTGCCGTGCATGTTGTTGGTAAAAAACGTGCCGCGGTACTTGTCGGGCCAGTTATCGCCGAGATAAATCATGCCACCGCAATGTGCATGGCCGCCGCCGGCCACGGAATGGTGACCGTCGCCGGATCGCGCCTCGTGCCAGGCTCCGCCACCCCAGTGAAGGTGGTCCGTGATGGACTGAATCCGACGATAGACGTAGGGATTGTCCTGTTCCGTAACCCGTCGTTCGCAGTACATCCCGTGCACGATGTGCCAGAGGTGCGCCGTGACGGTGTTGGTCGTGATCAGATCGCCGAATTCATTGAAGTCCGCTCCCCACGGATTCACCATCCCATCGGCGACTCTCTCGAAGGTGTGATCGACCGGATGAAACCGCCAGATCCCGCGACTCATCTCGAATCGCTGTTCCATGGGCGTCCCGGGTTTTCCAATGTGTGACGGATCGTCAACACCGATGGCTCCATACAGCCAGCCGTCGGGTCCCCAGTGAAAGTTGTTGAGGACGTTGTTGGTGGAAACCCGGAATCCATCGAGCATCACAATGGGTTCAGAATCCGGGACATCGTCGCCGTCGCGATCGGGAATGAACGAGAGTTCCGGCGTGTTGCCGATCCATACTCCGCCGTGGCCGACCGCCATGCCGGTCAGATACCGCCCCTTGTCCCAGAAGACCTTGCGTTTGTCGAACCGCCCGTCGTGATCCGTGTCTTCGAGAATCAGTATGCGATCGGTCGCTCCGTCTTTCTTCCAAGCAGGATGCGAATAGTTCTCGATGACCCAGATTCGGCCACGATCGTCAAAGTCGAACGCGATCGGGCGCCGCAGATCAGGTTCGCCCGCGAACAACGTCACATGAAACCCATCGGGTACGGTGATGCGCGCCAGAGATTCCTGCGGCGACAGGGAAACATCGTTCGGGTTTTGAGTATTCACAACACTCGACGGCAAGTCATCCGCATGCACTGCGAATCCACTCAGGCAAGCGAGCGTAAACGTCGTTACAAACCGCATCCGTCGTCCCTCCATTGAATGGCAGTTCCTTCACGTTGAAAACATCGTAGTCGAATCGTCGACGCCGAATCGAGTCTCGCAGGTTCGGTGTGCGGCAGGACGGGCATATGCCATGGGAGCAGGCAGAACCGGTCGGAGAAGGCGAAGAGTACCGTGCGGAATCCAAGCAAGGCGATCACGCGACAGCACTCGCCTTCGAGGACGCCGTTGTGCATGGGAGCGTGGTCGCGGCGGTTTAGATCTTCCACGCCGCCTTCCGCTCGAACGACTTCGCCAACCGAAGGGGCGGAGGCGAAGTTGAAATATAGGTCGCTGCAATAAATCACGCTCACAGTTGAGTTGCTCCGTTAAGAGCGACACGGAAGAAGAGCAGCGGCTGGTGGCTCGGATGCACGAGCTGGTACGACGGTATCCGCGTCATGGTTATCGGATGATCACAGCGAAACTTCGGCAGGCAGGTTGGCAAGTGAACTTCAAGCGAATCTATCGTCTCTGACCCGACAAGAAAGGCAACGGCTTGTCAGTGCTTACTTCCGCTCGGGCGACATCCAGCGGACGACTTCGAGATGCGTCTTGTCGTCGTCGCCGCGATAGGAATACGACGTCACCAGCGTGCCGTTCTTGAGCTGCACCGTGGGACCGAAGCCGCCACCCTGGTACTTTCCAATCGGCGTGCGGGTGTCGAGCATCAGGCGGTCGTGAGCAAAGTCGAACTTGAACCCATCTTCGGTTTCCGTGCCGAGAAGCGCGCGGACGCCCAGCGGCGGGTGGAGATCGCGGACGGTGAATGTCAGCAGCAGCCGTCGGTCGTGCAATCGCAGCAGCGACATGTACATCTCGCCGTAATCACCGAAATCGCGGATGCGATCAAACGTTGTTCCGCGATTACCGGACGAAAACAGAATGAAGTGATCGGCCTGATCGTTGCCCGCTTTGATCGGCCGATCCTTGATCGGCAATTCGTTGCTATCGACTCGCACCAGCGCCCAGATCTTGCCGGAGCGAGCCTGCCACAACCACGTCTCGCCGCCGAAAAAACCATACTTGCTCTGAAAGTCCTTGGGCTGGCACTTCTGCGCTTTGTCCCACGTCTTGCCGTTGTCGGTGGATCGCCAGATCAGAAACGGGCCTGCTCCACCGTCGTAGTCGACACCCAGCAACAACGTGCCGTCGGCCAGTTGCAAAACATTGCGGGTCGAGTGGTTCGATGCCCCCGGCTTGACACCCTCCGACTCAATTCGGATCGACTCCCACGTCTGGCCGCGATCGGTCGACCGATGCAGGAAGCCGCACGTGTAACCCCATTCGTTGCGCACGTCTTGCGCCAACAGATGACCGGTGATGAAAACCGTCCCATCGGCCAGCACGGTGAGGTACGGCTCGCGACCGAGCACGTGGAGTTTTTCCGGCGGTGACCAGGTCTTGCCGCCGTCCCTGGAACGGAACAGCCGCGATTGTTCCATCACTTTGTTGCCGTCGCGTTTGTATTGATGAAAGGCGGTTAGCAGCAGTTCGCCATCGGGCATCCGGGCGATGCAGGCCTTGTAGTCATCCGCTTCGCCCAGCGGAATTCGTTCGCAAGCGACGGAGGCAGCCGAAAGCTGTTTGGGATTCTGAATTGATACACCGTCTGACGTGCTTGTCTCCGCCAATCCATCAGGAAGGTGTGACCGGATGAACTCGCCAATGTGCCCGATCGCCTCGCGGGATTCCGGCAGCCCCCGAATCTGGAATACATGGACCATGCCCGGCCAGACTTCGAGCTTCACGGGGACTCCGTCCGAACGAGCCTTTTTCGCCACGCGGATGCTGTCGTCGCGAAGCATTTCGTGTTCGCCAACTTGAATCAGCAGTGGGGGAATGCCTCGGTAGTTGCCGAAGATGGGCGAAGCCAGCGGGTTGCGGGGATCTGTCTTCTCGAGATACCGCTTCCGAAACTCGGGCATGGTTCTCGCACTGATGATGGGATCATGGACCGACTTCAGGGACTCGCTTGCCAGCGTGAAATCCGTGGCCGCCGAGATGGCAATTCCTCCCGCTGGGAGTGGTCGCTTGCGGTCTCGTAGCGCGAGCAGCGTCGCCAGCGTCAGGTTGCCGCCCGCCGAATCCCCAGCGATGAACGTGGCCTTGGCAGGTCCTGGACCGGCCGGCCCATTCGCGACCAGCCAGTCGTGAGCGGCAACACAATTCTCGAGTCCGGCGGGAAAACGGTGCTCCGGCGCCAGACGGTAGTCGGGGAGCAGCACGACACACTTGGCCGCCAACGAGATGTCGGCTGCCAATGGGAGATAATTTCCTCCCGATCCAGAGACCCAGCCGCCGCCGTGAAGATACAGGAGACGAACTTCGGGATCCGCGCCGGGAGCCAGGACCCATTCACAGGGAACGTCTCCGACTTTCACCTTGAGAAGCTTGACGCCGGGAATTGTCGGTTCGTGTCGCGCGCCCATACCCGCTCGCAACCCGGCCAGATCGAAGTTGTTGTTTCCGAACGGAGTTCCTCGGCGAAGTCTCTCCAGGTATTCGGCGCCCTCCTTTGATACCTCGCGCTGCCAGACATCTCGGGCGGCATGGCGTCGTCTCGGTTCGAGAAGTTCGATCAGAGAGATCTTCTCGAAGACCAGGTGCGATTGACTCCCTTCGTAAACAATTCCGACGTGATCTTTATCGATCTGGGTCAGGCTCGGATAACCCGCGCCGCGGCCTTCGTCCAGCAACAGATGATGCGAGTCCGGCCAGGTATTGCCATCATCGAAGCTGACTTGAATCGTGTGATGCGTGCGGCCTTTTTGCGTGTGTGGATTGGCAAACAACAACACATGCTTGTTCTTACCCCCTTGCTCGTAGTCCACTCGCAACAGACTGCCGTTACAGTTAGGTTCGATCAACGTGTTGCGACTCGTAGTGTGTGGTTTCCAAGTCTGTCCGAGATCGTTCGTGACGACTACCGCCCGAAAGCGTTCGTGATCATTGCGAATATTCAGCATGATCGACCCATCGCCCAGCTGGGCCGCCTGACATTCGTTGCCGCCGCTGTAGCCCGGCTTGCTGACGATCCACGTGGCGCCGTGATCGCGGCTGATCATCACCGTCGCGAACGTTTCCAGAGGCTCTCGGCCCGTGCGACCTTCCACTGGCATGACCAGCGTCCCGTCCGACAGAGTGATGCCCGACTGTGGCGACGGGGCCAGCAGCCACCACGACTCCTGCTTCAGTTTGCGAGTCAGGTTTTCAGGCTTGGACCAGGTCAGGCCGTCGTCCTTGGAACGCACCATCATGAACTGGGCGGTTTTGCCGATCTCGAATCCCGGTTCGGAACCGTCATCCACCCATTGATGTTTGCCCGGTTTACCGTTCATCCAGAGCGCGAAGCAGAAAATCTCGCCCGTCTGCTGGTCGACGATGATCCCCGGATCGCTGCAGCCATTTTGTTCCTGCGGCAGTCCGCCATACTCGCCCATGTCCATGATGACGCGCACCGGCTCCCAGATCCGGCCGCCGTCCGTGCTGCGACTGAGGCCGATGTCGATGTCTTCCTGCAGATCGCGGCCCATCCGGCGCCGCATGTCGTACACCGCGAGCAGCGTTCCCTTGGGCGTCGACGTCAATGCAGGGATGCGATAAGTATGCACGCCATCGTCGTTGTGCTTTCGCAATGCGACTCCGATGCGATGCCGCACGGTCGACGAGTCATCGTGGGGCATGACGTTTCCGGCCGTTGTTGCAATCGACGGACATGCGGCGGCAATCCCATGGTGCAGATCGGCCGTGGCCTTCAAGCAGCACGACAGCCAGAACACGTTTTTTCCCGCGCGAAGCGATTGATTGAATCGAAACGTGATTTCTGCCGCGGGCATCGCCGGTTGGCCCAAAGGAGTGGTCGGCGAAAACGCTTCCTTGTCACCGGTGTCGAAGAGTGTCAGCGATTCGAGATCGCCGAGGTCGTCGGTGCCGTCGAGTTTGAAAACCACGGAACTCGCCCGCACCTCAACACCTTTTTCAACCTCGACGACAACACGCATCAGCGGGCAATGTTCGTTGCGAATCAATACGGGATGCACGGGACGGGTGACAGTGGCCACCAGCCCCACGGCTGCTTCCTGGCCGCACACCGTGTTCGCACAGATCAGCGGTGCAAGCGTCAGGCACGCCATCAGGAAAAGCGACCTGTTCTCGGGCCTGCGCGGGGAGACGCGACGCGTGAAGAGACTGTCGGATCTTGCTCTTACAGAAGTCATCATGAGGTCACTTTCCTTGGGTGCCATGGGTTGTTCTGGTGTGGATTGGTGTATCATATCGCGGCCGCTAACATCGCAATGCGGGCAGGACGTACAGCTACGTTTCGTACTGCGTGACGCTGATTATAACGCGATTCAATTCACTGAGTGACCTCGCCCACGGTCCCAAAGCCAGACCGTCTTCATTGGGGAGCCTTACCAATGACAGTTCTATTGCGGGTCACCTTCTTGCTCGTCGTCGGCTTGTTCCCCTTTCCCATTCACACTCAAAGTCGCCAGGCCCCACCCGGTATGTTCAAGGATCTGGACGACGACATTCTCGGCGATGCGCTGATCATTCACAACAAGCAGCTCTTCATCGACGACCATGTCGTCGGAGCTGTCTCTCCTCTTGATCTTTGTTGCTCACGTTTGAGACGGGTCAAAGTCCAGGGCGGGCTGCGGCGCGTGCGGATAGTCGATGGGCCTGTAGCGAATCGCCAGTTCGGGAGTCATCAGCTTCTCCTGCTTCCAGACTCGGGACGTGAGCGCTCGGTCCAAAATGCCGCTGGTCAGCAGAGTGCGTTCGACGGGATAGCTCACGCGGCCCGTGTGAATCATCCGCTCGATCCCCTTCAGCAGCCAGGCAAAGTGCGGATAGTGAGGTTCCGTTCGTTCGTCAAATCGAGTCGCCAGCACACGGCGTTGGCCTTTGAGCTTCAAGGCGACGGACGTTCCGCCAGCAATTCTCGGCAGCATGAAGACCGCTCCTAGCAGCCCATCGGAATACTGAAACAGGAACAACGTCGACTGGTCGCTTTGACGCACATCACCCTCTTCGTGCGGAACCTGGTCCAAGGCGGCTTCGAACGCGTCTTTTGAAATGACACCGTCGTCGAGGACTTTCCACATCGCTTTGCCCTGCAGACATTGCACCCACTTGACTCCGAACTCCGCGCCCCGCCGCCGTTCGACGTGGCATTGAAAAAACTCCAAGGCGTGACTGCCGTAAACGTCGAGACCCGAGTACCCAATGCCCACGGCCGCTTCGATCTCGCAGCCGAGCGGGACTGAAATCTCCGGTTCGCGATAGCCGACCGTCATTGACGAACCGGCCATGAACGGAACTTTCATCTCGCGTGCTCGGTCATACATCCATTTGGCGTCGGACCAGACGGGTCCCAGGTGTTTGTCATTGAAGACCGGCACAACTTTGTCGTACTTTTTGAACGTGTCCGTGATCGCCTCGAAAAAGCGGCGTCGGGGATGCAGAACCTGTCCTTTGTTGTTCGACGGATAGGTACCGTGCTCGCCGATGCTGATCACGCCATCCACCGGAATGCAATTGCTGCCAACGGTCACCGCCTTTTCAATCGTGTCGAAAACCGGCACGCCGTACTTCTGTGCCATCGAACAGGCCATGTCCTTGTCGGTGAACTGTTCGACATACATCGATGCGAGCTTCAGAGCCGGCCCTGGGCCACAATCCTGCTCCCAGCCTTCGAGGATCTTGCCGATCAGTACGTCCGCATGGAGGCCTTTTTCGTAGGCCGTTATAACGGCCGCGACCCACTTTGGTTGCGTTGGTTTCTCGGCGTTTGCGGTTGCGGGCCAGGGCAAGCCACCGCACACGGCTGTTGCCGCCGCGCCTGCCAGCCAGTCTCGACGAGTGATGTCAGCAGTCTGGTTCAACGTTCTCTCCTCAACATTATGCGTATTAACTTCAACGAGCCGCAACTCGCCAGCAGGCGGCGCACTGCTGAGCAGTTTTTTCATGAATTTGGTCAGTACGGTTCGTTAATTCGCAGTTTCGAGTGAGCCATGACGGTGACGCGGCTTTTGTCTGCCCGTCGCATCATTGACTCGCACAATCGCGTTATGGGGCAACTGCTTTCTTTTGTAACTTCAGGAACGCATCACCGAAGCGCCGGCCAATCACGAGCTGGCTGGCGGCACTGAAGTGATGGGTATTGACGTTGGGCAGATCATCCACATCGATCCACGCCGCGCGGGAAACCGACTCCCCAATTTTCATCTGGGCTCGGCGGACGACGGCCATCGGCGAGTTGTTTCCAGGATCGGGGTCAGGCTGAGCGATCCGAGAGTTTACGCTGCGGGCCAGCACGAACGGTGTTTGTTCGGTCGCATACCGTTTTCGCAATACGTCGATCAGGCCATTGAGATTGCGTTCGTAGTGGCTGGCGAGCTTGCCGTGGATGGCGTCGTCGATCCCCTGGTGCCAGAGGAAACCGCAAACGCGAATCGAGTGTCCCCGAGCCTCCAGCTCGGCAAGCCGGGCATCGACGAACTTCGTCCAGGCATTGAAGAGCGAGCCCTTCTCAGCCCAGGGCCAGGATTGAACGTCGCGGCCGAAGTTGGCATGCACCTTGATGATGACTACGTCCCGCCATCCAGCCGTGTACAGCGACCGTGCGAAACCAACTTCCGGGCCATCCACGAGCTTATTCTTTGCCTGGTGGCCTCGGATCTCTCCCCACTGCACGTACTGCTTCGACTTCTTGCCATCCGGAAGCGGAGCCGTCGTGAATTGCGTGCCGCGATCGGCTACGGTTTGCAGAAATCCGGGAGGCTCCGCCACTTCGGAATCGGCTCCGGCCATGTTCGATTGGCCGGCCAGAATAAACACATTGACAACCGTCGCCTCTTCCGCCACCGCGTGCGGAATCGATGCGCTGAACAGGAATAATCCCAGCGATATCGCCTTGAGGAAGCTTTGGTTCATGGCAATGTCACATCCCAGACCTTGGTGCGGCGGGCCTTGCCTTCCGGTCCCTCGACTTTGAGCGTCACGATGAATTCGCCGGCCTTTTCGTAACGATGAACTGGATGGCGCTCGCTGGAGGTCTTGCCATCGCCGAAAGCCCAGCGCCACGAGGTGATGTTTCCGTACGAACGATCGCGAAACGCCACGACGCGATCCTTCCGGCTAACCACCTGGAAAGCCCAATCGGCCTCGACGGGCTTGCGGAGACTTTTTTCGATCGGCATCAGACGGAACGCCACCAGATCCGACGCGTCGCCATACATCGTCGTCCTGTGCGAGAGGTTCCAGAACCCGCCGTAACGCTCGGACTTCTCGTCGTCGTAGTCGAGAATCGCCCACGACATACCGATCACTTTGAACTTCCCCAGTTTTAGTGGGCGCGGTGTTAGGGTTAGTTGGGGCAGTTAATCTGTGCATGGAAATGTCCTTGGAGGATTTGCCTTCGTCGGAGCCGGTCGTCGGTCACTCGCCCCGCGCTTCT
>CAUZVF010000007.1:0-19897 GCA_963582955.1 Planctomycetota bacterium | reverse complement strand
GAATCCACTGCCCATTGTCGTTGAACTTGTGATGGGGAACGCGCCTGATCCTTGGCAAATTTGAGTTTCGACCCAGACAACAGCCTCGGCACCGTCACAGGTTGTGGGACTCCCCGGGTATTCAAATTTTTGCTCAACTTCTTCGACCACGGGCGTGCCGGTCGTATTGTCAATCGTTCCGATAGCCATATGCAGAATTTCCTTCTTTGGAAGCTAATCGCTTCCATCTGGTCAGGTCAGGTTAGCATGGAGGTAAGCATACCATTATGGCAGTTTAATCTCGATCCATCAAAGCGCTTCTGCAGAATTGTGGTGAGAGGTAACCGCCACCGGCTTTTGCCAGCAATTAGGATACGGAGGCTACGAATCGGAAAAAGTCCCGCTTGTCCGAAAATCATGATCGGGACATAATCACCGAGGAAATGCCGGTGGAACTGATTCAGTCGTCAAAGGCAACCAAGATTCGGCAGTTTTGTCGATAAGATGAATCTACGATTCCTGACATCAAAGGCTGTAAACCAACGAGGTTCGAACAAAGGTGCGACGATATCTTGATTCGGCCAGGCGGAATCGCGACAATTCCCGAGCCTGAAGGAATCGCTCTCATGGGACCCGACAACATGTCTCGGAATCTGCTTTTGACTTTGACTTTGACATTGGCTTTCGGTATCAGTGCTCTGGGCCCGGTGACTGACGTGGCCGATGCTTGCCCGATGTGCCAAATCGCAAATGAGTCGGACACGCACAAACCGAGAGCCTACATGTATAGCATTCTGTTTATGCTATCGATGCCAATGATGGTTTTTGCAGGATTCGGATTCGGACTGTATCGGCTCAGTCAGCGTGAACAACGGGATGTCGATGCGGCCCAGTTGAATACGGACCATGATCGGGCGTGAGCTATCGGTCGTCGGCGTGGTCTTCATGAGAATCAAAGCCAGTCCGGTCGAAATGACAGTCCACTGCCAGCCAAATCGATCGCGCGTGCCGGAACATCAAAACCGGGAACAACACGCAGTAAGCGACTAACGGAATCGTGAGCGCGCGGTTTTCAAAACCCACGATGAAGTGCAGCGTAACGTACAGAACCGTCAATGACAGGGCCGTTACTCCGTAATTGATATACATCAAACCCAGGAAGTAGCCGGGTTCGCGTTCGTATTTCAGGCTGCAACCGTCACACTTCTCGTTCATACGAAACCAGCCGCGAAACAGCTTGCTGCCACCGCAACGGGGGCAACGCAGCTTCATTCCTCGCGACAGGATCGTACCGAATTCCAGCCGTGCCATCAGTTCGCACCATTCACCTGACGTCCGGCGTTCACCCGCGGATCGCTCTTGACGTAGATTTCGAAGCCATCGTCGCGGTTTGAAACGAATCCGATCTTACCGTCGTGTGTCCAACCGGGAAAGTTATCGATCGCCGGATTCTGCGTCAGGTTCAAAGCATTGCGGCCGTCACGATCCACCAGATAGATTTCCAGATTACGGTCGCGGTTGCTGGTGAAGGCCAAACGCTTGCCGTCGGGCGACCAAGCTGGGTAGTCATCCAGTCCTTTGCTGTTCGTCAGCCGTCGCAGGTTGGAACCGTCGACGTCGATGAGTGCTAATTCCAGATCTCCCCAGCGGTTTGTGGCAAAGGCGATTGTGTGGCCGTCGGGCGACCACGCCGGATGAGCATCGATGGCGGGATCGCTGGTCAGCCGACGTGGGTTCTTTCCGTCAGCTTGCGCGACGTAGAGTTCCTGATTCCCATGCCGTGTCGAAGTGAAGGCGATCATCTTGGCGCCCGGTGACCAACACGGAGATTCCTCGTGTGACAGCTTTCCCTCGGTCACGGCGACGGCGGTCAGCGGCTTGCCTTCGATTCCGATCCGATAAACCTCGATGTCCCCTTGATTGGGAGATGCTTTGTCCAATGCAAACACCAGTTCTTTACCGTTGGGCGAAAAGACCGCGTCGTATTCGGGAAACTCACGTTTCGTCAGCCGCCGTTCCTTGCCAGTTTTCAAATCGCGGACGAATAAGAAAATCGTGGCTCCCTTGTGACGGGCAAACACGACCGAGCGACCGTCCGGTGAAAACGACGGACGTTGTTTGAAGTATCCGTCGTTCGTGATGCGTTGGATCCTGGCTGGCTCAGCCGCATGAGTACTCGCACCTAACAAGAGTAAGACTGTGAGATGCAACGCGCCCGTGCGCAAAGCGGGGTAGCACGGCTCGCGTTCAGCAAGCCGTGTCGCGGAGCGACAGGAAACTGCGTGCAAGTTTCTCACAAGAAAGACGATCTCCTTGGCTTGAGCGCGTCGAAACGGTTTCCAGCGGCTGCGCCGCACGCCTTCTGCGAAGACGTGGTACCCGGTCGCTGAGGTCGCAAGACTTCAGGAGTTTCATGATTCAAAGATATTTGAGTTTTTTGCGAATCGGGCTACGAACACCGCGACCGGCCGCATCACCCTATATCAACTCTTCGATGACATTTCCCATCGGCACCAGTCCTGCTGCAGTCAACCGGGTCGTGCCGATTCCCATTTGAGTTAGCACGGTTGTATAGAGATCAGCCGGAGTGACCGGACGGGCGACAGGGTGTTCTCCGTGACGGTCACTTTCGCCAATGACTTGCGCGGCTCGCAGGCCGCCGCCGGCAATCAACCCAGAATAGCACTGATGCCAGTGATCGCGGCCCGCTTTGCCGTTGATTTTCGGAGTTCGTCCGAACTCACCAATCGCAACGACGATCGTGCTTTCGAGCATCCCACGCTGATCCAAGTCGTCCAGCAACGCCGAAAGCGATTGGTCCAACATCCAGGCGTGCCGGTCTTGGAATTGCTGAAAGTTGCGGTCGTGCATGTCCCAGCCACCGTCACCGGTGTCTTCCACCGGTTCAACGTGGGAGCTCCAATTCACTTGTACGAATCGGGCTCCGGCTTCGACCAGCCGGCGTGACAACAGGCAACATTGCCCAAATCGAAATCGGCCATATTGACGGCGCGACGCTTCGGATTCCTGTTCGAGATCGAAGATATTGCGTGACTCTTTCGAAGTCAGCAGCGAGAACGCTTGTTGATAGAACTGATCCAACTTGTCGGTTGACGGCGATTGTTGAATACGGTCTGCCAAACGGTCGACGGCCTTTTGAAGATCGCGTCTCGAATCGAGGCCGCTGGCGGTGACTCCGTCGATCAGTTCGAGTTGCGGGATTTTGACTCCGTGCTCAGGATCGTAGTCCAAGCGAAACGGATCGAATAACGGACCCAACGTGCCGGCATCGCCACCCGTGATCGGTCGTTTTCCTTGATGCAATCTTCCTCCCATCGTCACGAACCGAGGCATTCCCGGTTGAAAGCCCAGGACCTTCGACACAACGGAACCATGCGTCGGCTTGCGCTGGCCGGGAAGCACTTTGCCGCCCAGGCTGGTCGCTCCGAAATCGGAACCGGTCAGGCCGATCGTGCCCGCGATGCCGTGGTCGTTCGACGTGTGATGCATTGATCGAATGATCGCATACCGGTCGGCTCGCGCTGCCAGTTTCGGCAACAACTCGCAGATTTCAATCCCGGGCACGGTCGTAGGAACTGGCAGATACGGACCGCGGTACTCGACCGGAGCCCGTGGTTTCATGTCGAAGGTATCCAGGTGCGGCGGACCGCCCCACAACCACAGCAGGATCACCGACTTGTCACGTGAGACATTCGACGCTGTCGCACTTCGATCCATCGCATCGCGCAACGGAAAACCGAGCGAACCGACTTTCAGCAGCTCGCGCCGCGTCCAGCCCTTGCATTGTTTTATGGATTGCCGCCCGATGGAAAGCACGTGCACGACGCCCTTGCATGAAACGTTTGAATCAACCGCTTTCATTGACGGCCGAGACCTCCTGCAACGTCTATTCTCGCATCGACCGTGATATCGACACAAGGCTACGTTCACCAACGCGGCGAATCAAAACGTTTGTCGGACGGTAGTAGGTCTCGCGAGCCGAGCGAGAGCTCTCAACCGATACCGGGTCCTGCTCGGCCTATCATGGGTCCTGCTCGGCTCGCAGGACCTACTAAGTTGTTGGCAATGTCAAACCTCGAATGCGATACTGCTCGCAGTCTCGCACGCCAAAAGCAGAGGAACAGATATGCCTGAAATCGTCGAACAGGGAATCATTTCGAGCGAAGCGGGGCGTGGAGCCTACATGCCGTGGATCACGCCGTTGTCCGACGGCACGTTCATTGCCACTCAACACGTCGGCGCGAAACTTGGTTCGAACGACAATCACATCGAGGTCTTGCGGAGTGCCAACGGCCGCGACTGGACCAACGAAGGCAGCATCCACGGTAGCGTTCCTTCAGACGGCTGGGCTTATCGAGCGCCGCAAATCAGCGAAATTCCCGACGGACGGCTTGTGATGACGGCCACGCGTTTTGAGACTTCCGAGCAATCGCTATTTGATCCGGATTCCGAAGCGCTGCAACGCCCGGAAATGCTGTTGTTCTGGTCCGAGGACCAAGGCCGCACGTGGTCCGCGCCGCGGATCATCCCCGTCGATCTGCCACCCGAGAAATACACATGCAACGGCGCCGGGCAATTACTGCAACTCGCACCGGATCGGTGGATGTATCCGCTCGAAACCTGGAAGCCGGAAGGATACGACGGACCTCCCGACCAAAAGGCCGCAGCGGTGTTCTCGGCCGATCAAGGAAAAACCTGGAACGAATTCGCCGTCATCGCCGACGACACCAGCGGAACTCTTCTGTGGTGGGACTTGATGTGCGCGACGATGCCCGACGGTCGGATTTACTCGCTGATCTGGACACACAAGTACGGCACGCAAGACGATGCGAACAATCACTGGGTCATTTCCGACGACCAAGGCCGAACATGGAGCGACCCACAACCGACCAACCTGCGCGGTCAAGTTTGCACGCCGATCCCGCTGGCCGACGGCCGCGTCGCCGCTATCTACAACTTCCGGCACGACCCGGAAGGAATCCGTGTGGCCGTGACTGAAGACCTCAGCCATTTTGACGTCGAAAACGAAGCCATCGTGTTCGATGCGGGCGCCGAAGCCGCGCTGGGACAACCACAAGGCGATAATTTTCTGGAAGGACACATGCTGATCGGTTTCGGAAAACCCGCCGGCCGACTGCTGAGCGACGGAGATGTGCTGACGTGGTTCTGGTGTACGTCGGGCGGAATCACGCACACGCGCTGGGTCCGCGTTCGCGTGTGAGCGTTGAAGAAGTGCTTATGCCAACATGCGTTTGATCCCGTCGCGGATGTCGGCCGTCGTCACGTCGCTGACGGCGTCGTCCGCATCGTCAGTTTCGATTTCTCCGCCGGCGATGATCCGATCGAAATGCTGTTGCACGTCTTCGGGCAAAAATCGCGTCAGTTGCGAGAAACTGTGAGCGTCGCCGCGGTAACGTCCGTGGAAGTAATAGCGGTGCGGATGGCACACAAACAACCGGTTTTTCGCTCGCGTCAGCGCGACGTACAACAGTCGCCGTTCTTCTTCGATCTCTTCATTGGTCTTAACGGCCATGTCAGATGGGATATTGCCGTCGGCCGCGTGCAGCACAAATACGCTGTCCCATTCCAATCCTTTGGCGGAATGGATGGTGCTGAGGATCAGGAAATCTTCGTCCAAGTGCGTGTCGTCGGACAGCTCTTGAGTTGAACTTGGCGGATCGAGCGTGATCTCGGTCAGAAAACTGGTGCGGTCGGAAAAGCGTGAGGCCACGACTTCCAACTGTTCCAAATCTCGCAGACGCGACTGAGCATGATCGTATTTCTGTTCCAACAACGGAGCGTAAAACTTTCGCACCTGATGCACGTCCGCTGTGACTTGGCGGTTCTTGGACGACCGCGACGCCAAGACTTTCATCAGAGTCACAAATGCCGGCCAGTCGGAAGCCGCGGCGCTGGGCGGCGTGTAGTCGTCCCAAGCTTTGAAGCTCCAATTGGCCTCAGCCAGCATGTTGGCCAATTGACGGGCTTTGATCTGGCCAATGCCGGGCAGCAGCACCAGCACTCGCATTGCCGAAACCACGTCGCGCGGATTCTCGGCCAACCGCAAGAACGCCATCAAGTCTTTGACGTGCGCCGTTTCAATGAAATTCAGACCGCCGTATTTGTGAAACGGAATGTTGCGCCGAGCCAGTTCGATTTCCAGAGCCAAACTGTGATGCGAGGCTCGAAACAGCACCGCTTGTTGCTGCAACTGAGTGCCCGATTCGCGGTGAGCCAGAATCGTGTCGATGACGAAGTCCGTCTGTTCGTCTTCGTCTATGCAACTGACGATCGACGGCCGCGGTCCCGCCGAACGGCTCGACCACAAATTCTTCGTGTGTCGTTCGGCGGCGTGAGCGATGACGTGGTTCGTCGCGTCGAGTATCGGCTGAGTGCTGCGGTAGTTTTCTTCCAACTTGACGATTGTCGTGCCCGGAAACTGTTTTGGAAAATCCAAGATGTTGCGTACCGTGGCCGAGCGGAATGAATAGATCGACTGAGCGTCGTCGCCAACGACATTCAATCCCTGACCGTCGGGACACAAGTGCTTCAATGTTTGTGATTGTAAGACGTTCGTGTCTTGATACTCGTCGACCAAGACATAATCGAATTTTTCGCGGAGAACCTGCGCGCACGACGGTTCAGCGGCCAGTGAATTCCAGAACAACAGCAAATCGTCGTAATCCAGAGAAATCTGCCGCTCCTTGCGATCGACATAGGCTTTGAATAATTCCTTCAATGGATCGGCGTGCTCGGCGCACCACGGAAACGCGCGTTCCAAAACTCGTTCTAACCGCATCTGCGAATTCACGCAGCGGCTGTAGATTGCCAAGCAGGTTCCCTTCAGCGGAAACCGCTTGCCGGTCTTGGCCAATTCCAATTCGGCACGCACGACATGCATGAGGTCTTCGGAATCACCGCGGTCCAGGATTGTGAATTCCTGTTCCAGCCCGATCAGCTTGCCATGCTGGCGCAGCAGGCGAGTGGCGATGGCGTGGAAAGTACCGCCCCAGATCTTGCGGCTCGTCAGCCGCATCGGTTTTCCACGATGTTCGCACTGCAATTGTTGCATTTGCCGCAGAATGGCCTCAACACGCCGCAACATCTCGGCCGCGGCTCGGCGCGTAAACGTCAACAGTAAAATTCGTCCAGGATCGACGTCGGTGGCAATCAAATGCGCCACCCGATGTGCCAGCGTCGTCGTTTTTCCAGTCCCCGCACCGGCAACAATCAACAACGGCCCCAAACCATGCCGAGCGGCCGCGCGCTGTTGCTCGTTCAACTCGGCGTGAATCGTGTCCAGGAGTTCCGCGTTCTGATTCATCCGTGATCCTCCCCCCGCTCCTTTGGAGTGCGGTTCATGCTGGCTCGCTCAAACGCTCATTTTGTTATCCGCCATTTTGGAGCGGCCATTCCGTCTTGACTCGGAATGACGCCAACATCTTTTGGACATCAGGGAAGATCTTATCTTCAAATTCGGGGAGAATGGTACTGACGATGAAATAGAATATTTGTCCACAATACACACCCAATGCCATTTGATTTCTTTGTCGAGTTGCCAAGGGATCATCGATTCGTAAAACAGTGCTTTGAACGCGCCCACCTTGGCGGGCTTGAGACCTCGTAGCGGGGCCGTGTACAGCTTACCCGTTGGGCGGGGACGTGTCACGTCGTGCGAGCGGCCGGGAGCCAAGGGCACGGTACAGTTCCTGAGAGTTAGATCATGGGCTGCTCGACGGTGAAAAGCCGAAAACGCAGCCCGCTCTGGTTGCAACGCTTCATTTCGTCAAGCTGGTCCTGTGAGTCCGCGGAGCAATGTCGGAAGCGTCAAGCTGAATGCAACTGCCATTAAGAACATCGTACGAGAAGTCAACGTTACTGTTGGCCTTTGGGGACCAGACAAAGGAGAGCCTTGGTTTTACCTTCGCGGCAAAACGGCCTTGACGCTTCAACAATTTACAGAGACACTCCTCGGCCTGACGCAACGCTAATTCTCGTGTTTCTCGGCAGCAAAACACTTGGCAACAAAGCTGTTCACGTCAGTAGACAGTTTGCCACAACTCGCGACCAGCAGTTGTTTCCAGACCGGCCAATGTCGCGTTTTGACTGTAGTGGGAGTTCCAAGATTGCGGAAGAGTTGAGGGTTTGCCAGCGCCGAATTCTTGCGACTCTGGCTACAACAGGGATTTGAGAGGCGGCGTCTAGCGGATCGGATTCGAATGAAATCGCGCGCTTCAACTTGGTTGGCCTGGCGTCATCGCCTGGAATACTTTTTCTTTCGGATGATTATCTGTTTGCTGCAGATTCAATCGCCTCGCCGCAACGTGCGCGTCGCCGAGAGTCTGGCGTGGTTTGTCTTTTATGTGCTGCCGAAAAAGCTGACGCGGTATCATTCGGCAAAACAGAATATCCGAACGGCGTTCGGCAACAAGTACAGCAACTCGGAAGTTGACGAATTGATTCTTGGCATGTGGCGGCATTTATTCCGTATGGTGGCCGAGATCGCGCAGATTTCACGGAAGCTGACGATCAATAATTTCCGCCAAATCCTTTCGTTCCGGACACGAAGCGGCGCCGTACGCGCGCTGTGTTCGAAACGGCCCGTCATTTTGCTCAGCGGGCATTTCGGAAATTGGGAAATGTCCATTTCTGTTTTTGGCCATTTTGGTTTTCCGATGAGCGTCGTCGCGCGTCCGCTGGATAATCCGTATCTGGATGAATGGTTCGAACGATTTCGCCGCCATACGGGCCACTCGATGATCGCCAAGCGCGGGGCTTTTGCAAAAATGGCCGGCGTGTTGGAACAAGGCGGCAGCATTGCCGTCTTGTGCGACCAAGACGCCGGAGCACGTGGCACGTTCGTCGATTTCTTCGGGCATCCCGCGTCGACATTCCCGACGATTGCCAGACTGGCCATTGAATACGACGCTAACATCGTTGTGGGATACTCGTGCCGCCAGCCCGATGATTTTCAGAATCGGCATTGGGTGCATTACGAACTTGGTTGCGAAGAAGTCGTCGATCCGCGGGATTTTCACGGAGATGGCCGCGTCCACGAGATCACTCAGCAATTCACCAATGCACTCGAAAGCGCCGTCCGGCGATCTCCCGAACAGTATTTCTGGGTTCACCGCCGGTGGAAAACGACACCGGAAGAAGCCCAGCGACAATTACAACGGCATCGCCGCAAAGCTGGTTGAAATGACGTTGCCTGAACATGCAATCTGTTCGGCGCTGCTTGCGCAGTTCGGTGTGAGGCAGCGGCTGGGAACGGCCGGGGTTGTGATTGTGACGGTCGCCGGAGTCGCGCCTGACCTTGATGTTGTCTCGAAACTCTTCGGCGACTTCTATTTTTGGAAACTGCATCACGCACTCGGCCACAACGTGATTGCCATCGTCGTTCTTTCGGCAGTCATCGCGTCGATCGGCCGATTTGCAGCCGGCGTGCGTCCATTTGGCTACTTATTTGGATGGTGCTGCATTGCCGCGTTCGTGCATTGTCTGACGGATACGCTTTATTGGTTCGCGGTCAAGCCGTTCTGGCCGATTTCTCAAATTGAAGTGTCCTTCGATATTTTGGAATACCTCGACTTGATTGTATTGGCCATCTGGTTTGGCGGAGCGGTCTGTCTTTACAAAACGTCAAAACCCGTTCGTGTTGCCGGTACTGTATTCGGAATATTGACAGGCTACGTCGCGCTGCGAGCAATCTTGCCAGCTCCGACGGGACTACTGAAACTGATTACCGGTGATTGGATGTACGCAGCACCGAAAGATACACCAGTTTTGGATTGGTGGTAGCGCGTGGAGGACCGGCCAATCAATGTCGCCTTTCGCTCCGCGAAAGTAGCGCTTCTTTCGCGGAGCGAATGGCGACTCTGGGGCATGCTGCCTGCTTTAGAAACTGCTTCTTGTTTTCTCTTGGTCAGTGCGTAATTCAGGCGACGCACACACAGTCCGCTATTTACGACGCCGCTTCGCTTGACGATTTTCTTTCATTGCGGCGCTGATCTTGGCGGGAATGTCAGCAAGGTCGTCCCCCTCATCCTGAATGACCGACAAGTCAGAAGCATCGACGGCGTCGCGCGCAGTTTCGAGCGTGAATTCGAATGCCGTGTCGGTGAGCTGTTCGTTTTGAATCTCTTTTTGTAACAGATTCTTGCTGCGCAGCTCTTCGATCAGCAGCGCGGCAACGTGGTCTTGCAACTCGATTTGGTGGCCCGAATTGAAAACAACCGTGACGGTTGCTTCCTTGCCGTTCTCGACCGCGTACAGGATATTCCTCAGATTGAAGTGATAAACGTATCCGTCATCATTGTCGACGGAAACGAATTTTGTTGAACTGATCACTCTTCGCGTTGGCACCTTATGACTCCTATTGGCCCAACCAATCGCAAACTCTGACGGCCCGCGGTGCAAACTCAATCGCTTTGGAATGAGTTTCCGCCGGAATTGGCAGCCATTAGTATCGGAAACGCCATTCCATGGCGCGGTAAACGTGAAACGTCGATTGTACTTAGTTGTTGCGCAAGATTTGGATCAATTCGCGGTTTACTCCCTAATTAACGATGGTTGCGACGGGCTTCAACAGGACAAACTCCGGAGTCTCGATTAATGAGTTCAGGTAAATCTTTCTTGTCGACAATTCCCAAACTTTCGGTCTTGCTGGTTTTCTTGCCGGCCGCCGTGGTGATGCATTTTTCGCATGTCGAGGGGATTGCCATGTTTGTCGTTTCCGCGTTGGGGATTCTCGGCACCGTGACGCTGATCGGCAAAGCGACGGAGGAGATCGCGATCTATACCGGACCAATGTGGGGCGGGCTGCTGAACGCGACGTTTGGAAATGTGACCGAGTTGATCATCGCCGTGTGCGCCCTGCGCAAAGGGCCGGAAATGCACGAGATCGTGCGTTCGTCGATTACAGGTTCCATTATTGGGAATCTGCTATTGGTATTGGGCGGTGCCATGTTGTACGGCGGCATGAAGTTTCCGACGCAAAAGTTTTCACGGACGGGAGCCAATATCAACGTGGGCATGTTGTGGATTGCCATCGTTATCTTGATCGTGCCCAGCGTGATGGGTCTGGCGTTGCAGATTGATCCAAAACTTGACGTCGAATCCGCCGACAAACTGATCGCTGACGTTTCAATGGTGGGAGCTGTCATTTTGCTAGTGGTTTACGGGTTAAGCCTGTTGTTCTCACTGCGAACTCACCGATTTTTGCTCATGCCGGGTGATGAAGAACATCACGAGGCCGTCTGGTCGAAAAAACTGGCGATCGGAGTCCTGTTGGGAGCAACGCTGATCGTTGCCTTTCTGAGCGAGATGTTTGTCAGTTCAATCGAACATTTGGATATTGGAATGAGCGATTTGTTTATCGGCGTGATTGTCGTGGCAATCGTCGGCAACGCGGCGGAAGGAATGGTGGCCGTGTGGGTCGCCCGCGACAATAAGATGGAACTCAGCTATCAAATCGCAATGGGATCGTGCCTGCAAATCGCATTGATGGTGGCACCAGTGCTGGTAATCGTGTCCAGCATGATGGGGGAAATGCTGACATTGCAATTCAATCCGTTCGAGCTGATGGCGTTAGTCGCGGCCGTATTGATTTCGTCAGCATCGCTAAACGACGGCGAATCCAATTGGCTGGAAGGTGCCATGTTCTTGGCCGTTTACATATTTTTCGCCCTGTTATTCTGGTTCCATCCGTGATCGGAAGAAAGGTTCGGACAGGATTGCAACTTGCCCACCCTCTGAGAGCCGCTGTTTTCAAAGCGTGCAGAAGGCTGTCTTGCTCGACTATTGCTGATTGGCGCCGTTCGCGTCGCCAGCGGCTTTGTCATCCTTGGCTTCGCCGCCGTTGGAGCCGGAACCGTCACCATCGCTAGTTTGTGGCACGGCAATCCCCAGTTTCATTTTCTGGATCAATTCAGCCGCTATTCTCATTTGTTCCGAGACGGTTTCGTCATTCATGATGATTTGAATCCATTTCAACGCTTCCGCGGCCAACGGGCGGGCGCCGCCGACCATGCGTCGGTCCGCCTCGACAATCGATTGCAGCTTGTCCAATGCCTCGCCGTAGTTCTTGTTCAAATAGTGGATACGGCCCTCGAACAGCCGGATCAAGAAGGTATCGTTCAACTGTAGCCGATAGCGTTCCAATTGTTGTTCAGCCAACGCCGCGTTACCGACTTCAAGCGGAAGGGAAATCGCCGACGAGATGAGCTGCGACCTTGGCGCGATCAATTTGTGTTGCCGGATGGCGTATTGAATGGCTTTGATGGCTTCGCCCATTCTGTTGCTGCGCGCCAGGTAGATGCCGTAATTCGTAACGGTTTCGACACTCCGCGGATGATCTTGAAACAAACTGCGCATCTCGCGGTCATAGTCTTCACTGGCGTCTGCCTTTGAAAGCACTTGGCTGTAAAGAACGGCCGCCAACTGGCTGCGGCCGTTCTTGTAATAAATCGACTTGGCTAATTCGACCGCCTTTCCAATCTTGTCCGTGAGCAGCAACACTTGGAGCTTGTATTGTACAAGACTCGGATTATCTGGATCTAAAGCAATCAATTGGTTGGCCAGTAATTCGGCATCTTTTTTCAGGTTCTCCCGGATTGTGAAGTTCAACACGACCACGTGGTACTCGGGCATTTCGGAAACAAGCTGCACGCAAACTTCCAAAGCCTCGCGAGCCCGTTTCTTGTGGGCCGCGGCCGCCCGTACTTTTCGGATCGCGGCCAAACGCAGCGTTTTCGCCTGATAGGCATAAATTGAAAACAACGACACAACCGGGTTCGACCGATTGTCTTCATGCAATTGAATCATCTCATCGATTGCTTCAACTTTGGTTTGGAAAAGTTCGAATTTCAGCTTGAGGCCTTTGTACTTGGCCACATCGGGTTCGGCCTCGAGCGCGAGATCGATTTCCGCCATCGCCGGCCCAGTTCGGCTCAACCGGTTCAGCGCGATGGCTTTCAAATAATGATGTTCGGCGGAAGGATCTTCGTCGGCGAGCGCGTCGATGGCCTTTTGCGGATCTCCCAGTTGAAGGCTCAGTCTGGCGGCCGCCATCTGTACGGAATCGGTCGAACCGCCGCAACCAGAAAGAGGCAACGTGGCGGCCATTCCGCAGGCCAAAAGGAGCATCGAATATGGTTTCATGAATTGAAAGCCTGATGTCTTAGAACGTCAGTACGAAATGAAATTGATTTTGTCCCGGTTTCACGTCGCGGACCAGCCAGGTCGACAGGAGGGCCGTTCCCGGCGCTGATCTTGTTATTTCACGGCCGGCGATCCCGTGGATTTTGATTGAAATACGGTTTTCTCCAGTCTTGCTGCCCTTCTGATCAGAGGAATGATAGAGGATAAACTCGCCGTTTTCGTCGGTGACCGCCGAGGACGGACGTCCCCCTGAAAATTGAGCAGACCCAATCGGTTCAAAAATGAGCTCGGCATTCGCTGGCGCTCCGCAGAATGTCACCGTGCCGCGAACGTCGGCCAAGTCCTCGGACTTTGAGTTTCCGCCCGCCGTGCATCCGACAACGACGCAGGCCAACGTGGCGGCGATCCAGAAGTCACGGCTCATCAGAATGCCCCGATCGTTACGGGTTCTCCACCATCAATTGTCGACAGGGCTGCATAAAGGCTAATGTCGATTCCTTCGTTCAAGAATCGAACTGCCCCGTCACCGAACAAAAAGTGGGCACCGCCATTGTGGGAGGATTGAAAGCTATAAAAAGGCCTGTCATTCGACAATGCGTTAAATGTCCTGACCGCCGGATTCATCGGATAAGGTACGCCGGCGCTCGACGGCGCGTCAGGGCATTGCGGCAATTGAACGTCACGAGTCACGCCGAATGGACCCGCGACCCATGCCGGGTTTCCTCCAATTCCTCTCGTTGGAGCGAAATACATGACCGCCGCCATGGCCCAGGGAAACTCGACCATCAACAACGGCGGTTCGGCCGGCATTCGGCCGCCGGCTTTCTCGCCAAGAATAATCGTCGCGGACGGGCCATCTCGCATCTGCGCGTTTTTGCAGAAACTGTTATATCCAAACGCTCCACGGTGACGTTCTGGCCACTGAGACCAATAATTCAGATCGCCGCCTGAGCATCCACCGTTTTGTCCGGGTACCGCGCGAATGATGTCGGACCCGTGACAAAAAGCGTAATCCGTGGGTGCTCCCGACATGAAATGGCCGCTATTGGGAGTATTTCCGTCGTCCCCGATCGTGTTGGATTCGTGACTGGAAGTGGGGCACACCAAAATGTCGAGATAGGTGCGATTCAGCAGCCAACTGCGGCGGTCGGTGGAATCGGTCAGGCTGGAAATCCACGTCCCGCTAAAATTGTATTTATTGTGAAGCGCCGGCTGATCCAAAAAGGGCAACAAGAAGTGATATCCCGTCCAATGGCCTCGATACTTGATTGTTGCATTCGGATCATTGCTGGGGGGAAGCGGGTTGCCGTCTTCCTGCCGGAGCACACTAGGCGGGAACACGGTATGCACCGACTCGTAGTTCGCGACAGCCAAGCCGATCTGCTTGAGGTTACTTCGGCATTGAAGCCGCCGCGCACTCTCGCGAGCCTGTTGCACCGCCGGCAATAGAAACGCGACCAGAATGGCAATGATGGTGATCACGACCAGAAGCTCGATCAACGTGAAGCCGCGTGCTGACGCCCGGCGACGAACCGGTAGGTCCGCGGCACGTGCCGTCGATCGTTCCAACACAAGGTCGCCACAATCTCGCTTGGCGTGTGCCCGCTGCATTCTCATCTCCGTTGTCACGTCTCGCATCCGTCACGTTTTACTCGGTCTGGAAGCAGTTACACAGAAAGACCGTAACATTTGTTAGATCGAACCGGATATTCCGTATTCTACGCTACAAATGACGAATGTTGCGAGTTTTATCGATTATCTCAGAGCTTTGTCGCCGAATTCGCCCGTCACAATCGCTGATTCATGCAACAGCCATTGTGAATTGTCCGGTTCAAGTTGCCAATTGGCGTTCTTTTCGCGGGCTCGGTCGAAAAAGACAGGATAGCCCCACCCTTTCCGTCTTTTGCAAACTAACAGCCAGCTCTGTATTGGATCGGGACTTCCAAACCGTGCCTTTCGACCAATATTCGATCGCTCAGAATTTCGTCGGTCCGGCCATCGGCTTGGACACATCCTTGATCCAGAATCACAACACGCGGGCAAACTTCCGCCACGAGATTCAAGTCGTGTGTCGCGATGATCTGGCAGCCCTGGAACGACTCGATAATGCGGATGACCGAACGTCTCGCTCGCGGGTCGAGATTGCCAAACGGTTCGTCGAGCGCCAAGACTGACGGGCGGCATGCGAAGACACCCGCCAAGCAAACTCGCTTGCGTTCTCCAACGCTCAATTGCAACGTATTGCGGTCGGCGAAGTCTTCGAGATCGACGGCCCGCAGACTTGTGGTGACTCGTTCCATGACATCGTCGCGTGACAATCCCTGATTTAGCGGACCGAACGCAACGTCTTCACGTACGGTCGAGCAAAATAGTTGGTCGTCGGGATCTTGAAATAGGAATCCGACAAGTTGCCGGATCTCCGGCAGATTCACTTTGCAGACGGCATGCCCCAGAATCCGCACGGCCGCCGAATCGGCATCGATGATTTGTTTGGGAATGTTCTCGGGAAGCAAGCCGTTCAAATGCATCAACAACGTCGACTTGCCCGCTCCGCTGGGGCCAACCAGTCCAACAACCTCACCGACGTCGACTGAAAGCGAGACATCCTCCAACGCCCGGCCTGCTGCTGGATAGTTGTAGCTCAGTCCTTGGATACGGACGGCACAAGATTGTTTCACTTCAGGCATACGTCGATCAGACCGAATTGTCAGGCTGTGACTGTGTGTCGAGCGACCGGACGGTTCCGTCCCAACCTCGCGCGCACATCGCTCCGTGAACACGTTCGGCACGCGTCATCGCGCGGATCAACAGCATCCCGATCATCTGCGCAAATGTTTTCCACCGAAACAACAACGAACCTCCAGAAAAAGTCCGCGCGCGGCGGGCAACCTGCATTTTCTCGAGTTCGTCCCACAAAACGAATGCGTAACGATACATGAACGCCAACATTGCAATGAAGACTTTCGGAACAAACAGGCGGCTCATGGTGACAAGTAACTGGTCGAACGGCATCACATTGATCAGCCACAACACCGTCAGAAACGCGACCGTGCTGCGGAACAGGATGCGCATCATGATGGGCCAGCCGCTTTGAAACCCTTGCGATGCCGGCAGAGCCAATGAAATCACGAACAACATTGGCAGAAACAGCGCCAGTCTCCTGAGCAGGTATGACAGCGGAATTCGCGCCAGACTATGCGCCATGAATACGATCCCAACGAGAACACCCTGTATCGGCCAGAGTTCCACGGGAATCGACACGCCCACCACGACGACGGTGATCGCCATGATCAACTTGGCGAGTGCCGGTAATCGATGGCAGATCGAACGCGATCGGCCGTAACGGTCAATGTATTCAGCCACGATTGTTCGGTGTTCCTTGAATCCTTTGAGACGGCCGGCATTCCCTGGCCGGCACGCCAATCACTCTCCGCTTGTTGCGTCGACGAATGACGGACGCAATCGAAAGGCCCGTCCCAGCAATAAGGCAATCACCAATACCGATCCCGTACCCACAATGCCGGCCAACGACACGGAAAGCATCGGCCAACTTTCGGTTGCGATCGGAATGTCGTAATCCGAGAGCAGACTATGATTCGCACGCTTGTTGAGTTGCTCGATCCCTGTCCGCATTGCGACGCTCTCGAGCCCATCGGGCAGCGACGATGCAAACGGAGCCAGAAACGCGGCAACCGCCAGAGCAACGACCACTCCGGCCGCAAAGACCCGTTGCAGGCCAACGACTCGATTTCCTTCACTTTCCGGTTCATAAACCAAGTCGGGCCGCTGTTTCAGTACCAAGCTAACAATGACACCCGTGATTAACGCTTCACCGATTCCAATCGCCGAGTGAACGGTGACCATCAGAGTAAACGCGTTCAGAAATTCAAAGTCATCGGCCGACTGAGACAAACGGAATTCCAGGCAGAACAACGCCGCGCCGGCCATCACCGTAATCCAGGAAGCCACAACGGCGGCGACAATCGTTCCCGTGCCGGTGTTTCGGGCGAAACGGCGAATCGTGGCGTAGATCGCGTACCCGCCGATGGCTCCGACGACACCCATGTGCAAAATGTTCGTGCCGAGGGCAACAATGCCGCCGTCACCAAACAACAGGCATTGCACAAACAAAACCAATGTCAAAGCCAGACAACCGGCCCACGGACCAAGAATGACGGCCGCCAAGACTCCACCAATCAAATGTCCCGAGGTGCCAATCAGTGGAAAATTGACCATCTGTCCGGCGAAGATCAATGCCGCCATCATCCCCGTCATCGGCACGGTGCGGTCGGCGAGCGAATCCTTCAGCTTATGCAGGCTGTAACCAACGGCTCCCAGCGAAAGCGCCGTCGTGACCGCACAAACTTCCGTACTTAGGAATCCGTCAGGAATATGCATGAGTTGTTCGGTGGCAATTGCCGGGGGGCATTTTGTCTTGTCCATGCTTGGTGCTGGAAACGTCACGGAAAAACCAGCTTGAACCGGACATTTCAAAATGGCTGTGCCAGTGCCATAATTCAATCTAGTCGTGCCGATTGAGCATTGCAATTCTGCCTCATGCAACACCCCGAAACTGGCATACCAGAGAACCGTGGATTGGTGCCCAGCGGCATCGACTTGACATGCGACAATTCCAGTCTGTGGCGTTGGAGAGTGATCTTTGGAAACGGCCCGTTAGGGCCAGCCCTGTGAATATACTCGCATGTATATGTCAGGTTCATCTTTGCGTGTTCGTGGGAAGTTGATAAGTCTTCGCCTCGTTTTGAGATAAGGAAGGAACCTTGAATACAGGAGGCGACAAAGTGGCGCTGTCAAACTAACTCACGTCAAAAAACGAATCAGTCAATGTGAATGGAACTCTACCGGGACCATTTCTACCTGAGAACAATCGAATGACCTTCAATAATCCTCGAACGTTCCCACCCAGTGGAGTTCCGAAAGCTGTTATCGAGGATGTCAGATAAGATTTGATAGCTGAGTAAGAATCCGCGGCGTTGCTGTGTGTCACTGTTCGTTTATTTCAGTTCTCCCGGATTAGGAACGGGTTCAGAATAACTTCCTCGTTTAACGGCAAGCCGAAGGCGCCCCTCGTTTCGGACGCCAGCACGTAATCGAAACACCGACGTCTTCGGAAGCTGTTAAACGAGCCAGCAGAAATCGGGAACTTGTTTCGGGCCCGTTCCTTAGCGGACTTGTTCCAACTGAGAATCAAGCCAGTCATGCAGCAATCGGAAAACGCCTTGGCCCAACGACTCGTCATGAGCATGCAATGCCACTCGGCCGATTGTTCCGACGCTCAACGATGCAGCAAGCTTATCGGGAATTCCGATGACTCCGACGAATCTCGGTTCCACAAATTCGATCTCGTCGGCCTGATCGGCGTTCGATTCGTCTGCGGTCGGTGTTCGTGGCTTGACGGCCAGTGGTCCTCCGTCGGACGCACAGAGCGCCCGGTGGAATGGCTGGCACGAGGCACGCGGCTCGATACGCTTCACGGTTCCCATCAGGTGACAGCATCCTTCGATTCGCAGACGTATCTGCTGACCGACTTGAGTGAGAAACGCATCGACGTCTTGTTGATCGACGGAAATCCGCAATCGTTTGCATGACATATCGCCGAACGCGACAATTTCGTCTCCCTCGTTGAGGTACGTGCCGAGCAGACAATTCAGGTTCCGGCGAATTACGGTTCCTGACACCGGCGCGGTTATCGCGAGAGCATCGACACGCTGCTGCATCTCCGCCAGTTGGTCATTCAGTGCCTTCTGATTTGCGTCCTTGATCTGGGCTTCCGCCAATTGGCCTTTGTTGACGTGGATACGACGGCTGGCGACGGATTCCTGAATCTTCAGCTTTAGCGATTCGTATTGCTGAACAAGTTCGTCATTTCGCAAGACCGCCAGTGGCTGGCCTCGCTCGACGACTTGTCCGTCGGTGACGAGAATTTCCACGACAAATCCGGGACTCGCCGCTCGAACGATCTCGCTGGGATCAAACTCGACCACGCCGGGCGCCTGTTTGGCAAACGGCCACGGCACGAGCGAAAAGGTCCCGACCAGAATTGTTGCCACACAACCCAACACAACTGCCGCTCGCGAGAGCACCGCAGGATTCATGCGCTGCTCATCTCTCAGCCTTCCATAGACACGATACGCCGGCATTCCTGCCCACATCACAACGGCCAATGTCGCGATGATGACGCCAGCTCCGTGAAAGAGTAGCGATGCGCCAATGATCAGCGAGGCCGACACGAACAGCCTCCAGACAAACGCCGCGATGCCGTACACGCGGACGAAAACTCCCGCCGCTCCGGATATTTCGGTTACCGGGCGCCGGATTCCGAAAACGAGACGTTCCCACAATGACGAGACGTACCGCGTCCCATGCTGATAGAGATTCGGGATGCCGGCCAAGTCAGACAGAATGTAATACCCGTCAAAACGCATCAGCGCATTCGCGTTGAACAGCAACGTCGAGATACTGGCCATGAAGATCAGGTTATATAAGACATGCCCGAGCACTTCGTCGCGCGTGACACTCCAGATCAATGCCGCAACCGACGCGACAAATAACTCGATGTACATTCCGGCCGCCGCGACGTGAATCCGCCGCCATTTCGATTGCAGTCGCCACGAAGCGGTCACATCGACATAAGCGATGGGTGCAAACAGGATTAGCATGACGCCGAAATCTCGCACTTCGCAACGATAGCGCTTGCTGGCCAATCCGTGAGACA